>NZ_WXWP01000346.1:0-10160 GCF_009904765.1 Vibrio sp. V39_P1S14PM300 | reverse complement strand
TGTTCTGGTTTTTATAGATCTATGAAACTATGAAAAATTATTAAATCCAGTTTTTAATTTCAATAATATTTTTATTTTTAGATTTAAGTTTCAAAAAATTAATCAAGTTTAGTTTATTGGATTTGTTTATTATTTGCCGGTTTAGCCACACTTTTGTTTGTTTTATGTTGCAATTTGGTGGCGGGAAAAATAGGGATGCAGCAAAGCTGTAACAGATTGACTCGGGCAGTCTGTTTTGATGCATATTGGCGAGCGCTTTCACAGCTTCTGTCTCGACAACGAGTTAGAGTGCAGTTCATGGAGTCCATCATGAGGACATTGTTGATGACGATACCGATAATCTTAGATTGTGATCCTGGACATGACGACGCTATTGCACTGATTCTGGCGTGCGCGTCGCCGGAGTTGGACATTCGCGCCGTGACCACCAGTGCTGGCAATCAAACCCCAGACAAAACGCTAAATAATGCGTTACGAATTCTGACCCTGCTGGACCGCTGCGACATTCCCGTCGCGGCTGGCGCCGCTAAACCATTGAAAAGAGAGTTGGTGATTGCCGACAATGTGCATGGTGAAAGTGGTTTGGATGGCCCTTCTCTTCCTGAGCCCGGCTTTTTGGCCCAACAAACGGATGCCGTGTCGCTGATGGCTTCTGTATTGCGAAGCAGTGAGCATCCCGTGACGATTGTGCCCACCGGCCCGCTAACCAACGTGGCACTGTTACTGGCTACGCACCGCGATCTGATCCCCAAGATAGAACGTATTGTGTTGATGGGAGGCGCAGCGGATTTTGGCAACTGGACCGCGGCGGCTGAATTCAACATATATGTCGACCCGGAAGCCGCCGATATGGTGTTTCGTGCTGGGGTGCCGATCACCATGTGTGGTCTGGATGTTACCCATAAAGCGCAAATCCTGGCGCACGATGTTGACCGTATTCGCAGGGTCAACAATCGCATTGCGACAACGGTAGCTGAGCTGCTCGACTTTTTCCTCATCTATCATCAGGATCCAAAATGGGGTTTTGACGGCGCACCGCTTCATGATCCGTGTACGATTGCCTGGCTGCTGGCACCGGAACTTTTTACTACGCGTGCATGCTGGGTCGGGGTCGAAACTCAGGGCGAGTATACTCAAGGTATGACGGTCGTAGATTTGTTTCAGTTATCCGGGCGGGAGGCAAATGCCGACGTTGTACTGGATGTTGACCGGCAGCGGTTTGTGGATCTTCTGGTAGCACGTCTGGAGGGATACACAACCAGCCATCCGATCGGGTAACGCACTTCAATCAAGGAGATGAGGATGAAACAGCAATGGATCGTAAAGAGTGTATTGTGTGCATGTTTGCTGGCTGCACCGTTGCCGCTGCTAGCGTCGGAGCGGGCCGATACCGCCTGGCAGTGGATTGTGCAAGGAGCCATAGTGGTGGACGTCCGAACGCCGCAAGAGTTTGAACAGCAGCATCTGGATGGTGCACGCAACTACCCGCTGAGTGACGTGGCAACCGCTTTCAATCATCTGGACAAAAACACCCCGATCGTTCTCTATTGTCGCAGCGGTAACCGCTCTGCCAAAGCGTATGACTATCTCCGGCAAGCGGGCTTTACTCAACTGCACAACGGGGGTGGGCTGGAAGAAATGCTGGCAGTGAAGCCATGACCGCTCATTGACCGCGTGTCGGACAACCGACGTTATGATCGGCTGAATTGGGCTCGGTACTGCTTGGGAGAGACGCCAACCAGACGGCGAAAATGGTGGCGCATGGTCATGGCGTTTTCAAAACCAGACAACTGGGCCAGTTGATCCATGTTGTGTGCGTCGCTTTCCAGTAAGCCTTTGGCGCGTTCGATCCGCTGCTGTGTCAGCCACTCTTTTGGTGACTGGTGAAAGCTGGTACGAAACTTACGGTCAAATGTCCTGCGCGACATATTGGCTTTGGCTGCCAGCATGTCAATGTGGATGGGCTGATGCAAATTGTGGTTGGCCCAGTTGAGAGCCTCAGAAAACTGATTCGGTACTTCCAGCATCGGCGTGTCGACAAATTGAGATTGTCCGCCGTGTCGATGCGCGGAGACCACCAGGCGTTTGGCGACCTGATTGGCCGTGGCGTAGCCAAAATCGCGGCGAATCACGGCGAGCCCAAGATCCAGTGCTGCTGCACTGCCAGCGGAGCAGCCAATTTGACCATCAAATACATACAGGACGTTTGGTGCGTAATCCACATGAGGAAAGCGGGCCCGAAAACGCGCTTCAAACTGCCAGTGCGTTGTGGCTTGGCGGCCATCAAGTAATCCCAGTTCAGCGAGAAGAAAGGCCCCGGAACAAAACGTCAGAATTCGTTTGCCGGCTTCGGCAAAGCGTGCGACCTGACGGTGAATCTCTGTGTCTGTGGTTGTTGGCCGAGTCGGCCAGCTCGGGATCACCAGCATGTCGTAGGGTTCCAGACTGTCTACGTTCCGTGCCTGCAATAATACCTCGCCAGTGGTGACAAACGGCTGATGCTCGAGATTGACCACTTCGGTGTGATACCACTGCTCAAACTCTGGTCTCGGCAGGGCAAACAGCTCTGCGGCGCAGGCGAGCTCAAACAGCGATGCGTGGGCGTGAGTAAGAATCGCCACTTTTTTCATCAGGCCTCTCCATGGGACTCATGTGGATAAACTTGGCTTGATATTAACGCACTATGGCTTTTTCGCCAGTGTCCGAGAGCCAGAATGAGAGCCACAATAAGATCTGGTCAATCACACAACAAGGACACGTTATGACAAGCGCCGTTTCCCGAATTCCAGCTGCCGACAGCGACGCCGCTTTGGCACATTTTTCAGCCCTTCAACGGTTTGAAACCGATTGCTGGGACGTTCACCACGCAATGACCAATGGGTTGCAGGATTTTGTCCTGATCGATGTGCGGGGGGGCGAACTTTACCGGCAGGGGCACATAGCCGGGGCGATCAATATTCCGCACCCACGCCTGAACTTCAACAATCTGGCCGAGTTTCCGCTCGATACCCTGTTTGTTGTGTATTGTGCCGGGCCACACTGTAATGGTACTGAGAAAGCCGCGATCCGGTTAGCCAAACTGGGACGCCCGGTGAAAAAGATGATCGGTGGCGTAACCGGTTGGCTGGACGAAGGATTTGAACTGAGGTCAGGGCTGACGGAAGAGGGTGAGGTGACGGTATGAAACTGATCGTGGGACGCGACTCGACCTGGTCGCTGCGCAGCTGGCTGTGCGCCAGTCTGGCCGGATTCATGCCGGAGCTTGAGATTATTGATTTGTCCCGTGGTGAGGCCTCGAAACAGCTTCACCGGTTATCACCAACCGGGCTGGTTCCGGTGCTTAAGGACGGGGATATCGAGGTACACGATTCGCTGGCGATTGCGGAATATTTGAACGAACAAAGTGATGGCAATTTGTACCCGTCAGATACCGCGCAACGCGCGCTGGCCCGCAGTTTGTGTGCCGAACTTCACGCTGGATTCCCGCTGTTGAGAAGTCGGTGTCCGTTTACCTTGGACGCTGTGACGCCAGTGCAACCGGACGCCGCGATGCAGCGTGAATTGACGAGGATAGAACGGATCTTTTCCAACGCGAACAGTCACTTCTATTTTGCTCAGCCCAGTGTGGTGGACGCGTTTTTTGCTGTGATGGCCGTCAGGTTGCAGCACTACGGGCTTGAGCTCGTTGGGTCAGCCGGAGAATACCAGTATCAACTGTTGCGTTGGCCTGCTCTTAAGGAGGCGTTAAAGCAAGCCCGGTTGTGGCGGGAGGCGGGTGCATGAACATCGGGATTTACATCTATGACGATGCCGAAGTGCTTGATTTTGCTGGGCCATTTGAAGTGTTCAGTACGGCCCGCAGACTCGCTCAGAATGACTGGCAGATTTTTTTTATTGCTCAGGAGGATGCTCTGGTGAACGCGCGCGGCGGTATGATGATCAGCCCGCATTACCACTTCGCCAATCATCCGCCGCTGGACATGTTGCTGGTCGTCGGGGGGCTGCATCAAGCGCAGCTCGATAAGCCAGCAGTGATAAACTGGATCCGTCAGCAGGCCCGGCAAGTGAGTCGAATAGCGTCGGTGTGTACCGGCGCCTTCTTGCTGGCGGAGGCGGGCATCTTAGATGGATTGAGTGTCACCACGCATTGGGAAGATCAGGCGGCGTTGCAAGCGCGTTATCCGGCATTATCCGTGCTCACAGACACGCGTTGGGTTGAGCAGGGAGACGTGATGACCTCTGGAGGCATTTCGGCGGGCATTGATATGAGTTTGTCTTTGGTCGCGCTTCTGGCGGAACGCACCCTGGCAGAGCGCACGGCTGTCCAGATGGAATATCGCTGGCAAGCGTCGCCTTAAACGAAAAGAGCCTGTGACATCACAGGCTCTTTTGCTTAGGAACGCGTTGGTTCTTTGTCTTGCTCTGGTTTTGCCCTGTCCACCAGCAGGTAATCAAACACGTTACGGGCAAAAGGTGCACCGACCCGCGAGCCGCCGTTGCCGTGTTCAATCACCACGGTAGTGACGTAGCGCGGATGCTGAAACGGTGCAAATGACGTAAACAAGCCATGATCAAGCAGGTTCTTGGCCAGTTTTTTGGAGTTGTACACTTCGTCTTTTCTCAGGCCGAACACCTGAGCCGTACCAGACTTACCGCCACTTGAATATTGCGCCCCTTTAAATGCTCGTCGTCCGGAGCCGCGGCTGCCTTCATTTACCAGTCGCATCGCGTTGATCGGAATATCCCAGTCTTGAGCCGGGACGCCTGTAATCGCTGGCAGCGGTTTGGGTTCCCACTCTTTGGCGTGACTGAATTGTTCACCGTGATCTAAGACGGCGCGAAGCAGGTGGGGCGGCATCACTTTTCCGTGATTGAGCAACACAGACGTCGCTTTGGCGATTTGCAGCGGGGTGGCGGTCCAGTACCCCTGACCGATCCCAATCGGAACGGTATCGCCTTGGTACCAAGGGACATGATGACGGACCATTTTCCACTCACGCGTCGGCATGTTCGCGCTGCTCTCTTCACGAATGTCGATCCCAGTGGGCCTACCGAAGCCGAATTTGTTCATCCAGGTTGAAATGCGGTCGATACCCAGATCATACGCCACCTGATAGAAGAAGGAGTCGACCGATTCTTCGATCGCCAATGTGACGTCCACATTGCCATGACCCCAGCGTTTCCAGTCGCGCCACGCTTTAGAATTCCGTTTTGAGCCAGGAATTCGCCACACGCCATGATCGTTTCGCACCGTATTGGGAGTGATCACGTGTTCAGACAAGCCGGCGACGGCCATAAAAGGTTTCACCGTTGACGCTGGTGGATAGACGCCGAGGGTGACGCGGTTCACCAGCGGGTGAGACGGATCGCTCAGCAGTGCACGATAGGCTTGCCCAGAGATGCCGTTGACAAACGGGTTGGGATCGTAGCTTGGGCTGGAGGCCATCGCCAGCACGCTGTTGTCTTGCGGATCCAAGACCACCGCACTGCCCTGACGGTGATCCAACTGGTCAAAGACAAACTGCTGCAGTTTAATGTCGATGTTCAGTACGATGTCCTTACCGGCGACAGGTGGGACGTATTTGATGGTTCGGATCACCCGACCACGGCTGTTGACTTCCACTTCTTCATAGCCTTTGGTGCCATGCAGTATGTCTTCGTAGTAACGCTCTACGCCCAGCTTACCGATGTTGCGAGTCGCCTGATAGTTCGTGAGCTTTCCCTCTTTATCAAGGCGTTGTAGATCACGGTCATTGATGTGCGAGACATAACCCAGCACGTGGGTCAGAATCTCTCCGAACGGATAGTAGCGTTTGAGGTCGGCACTGACTGACACGCCGGGAAACGCGTACTGATGCACCGAAAACTGGGCGACTTCCTGTTCATTTAGCTCACTTTTGATCGTCACCGACAGAAATCCACGTGTGTGCTGGTAGCGCTTTTTGAACGCATCGGTTTCTTCCGGTGTCAGAGTGATGAATGGGGAGAGTTTTTGCAGCAGGGTATCCACATCGCCCGCCTGTTCAGGGATCATGTCCAGGTTGTAGATGGGTTGATTCTCTGCCAGCAAGACGCCGTTGCGGTCGTAGATTAAGCCGCGTGTCGGGGCGATAGGTAAGATTTTGATGCGGTTGTCGTTAGATCGGGTTTTATAATCTTTGTAATGATTGACTTCCAGGTTGTACAGGTTGGCAATCAGCACCCCGATCAGGGCAACAATGCCAAAAAAAGCCGCAATGGCGCGCCGTTTGAACAGTTTAATTTCTTCTTCATGATTACGAATGGGCGTGCGTTGATGAAAATTCATTGTATCTTGAGCTCGTAAGGTTACATCGATGCACTGAGAAGAGCAGGCCGCCAGGGGAAAGGCGGTGATGTTGTTACATTTAGTTACACTTAGTCGGTACTCTAACGAGGATCGTTTCAATAATTGTACGAGCAATGTCAACTTTGTGGCCCTGCGTTGAGATTGGCGCGGCTTTTGGGCTATTTGTTCTCAACTGCATCTTTTTTAAACACTATCGATTATCATGAGCGTTCTCTCGTGCTTACTTGATGATGAAACTCATGCTGTCTGAATGGATCTCCACACCGGCGTTGATTGCCGCATTTCTTATTTTTGTCGGGTCATTTGTCCAAACTGCGATTGGCTTTGGGCTGGCGATTGTGGCTGCTCCGTTACTGTTTCTGGTGTCGCCGGACTATGTGCCAGCGCCGATCTGCCTGGTGGCATTGTTTATTTCTGTGCTTAACGCGCTAAAACATCGTGACAGCGTGGAAATCGGCGGTTTGAAAATGGCGTTAATTGGCCGAGTGCCAGGTTCAGTTGCCGGCGGCGTGCTATTGGTCATGGTGTCGACGGATGTACTGGCACTGTGGCTGGGGTTCTTGGTGCTGTTTGCGGTTGCGGTGAGTCTGTTGCCGTTTCGGATTGAGCCGACCCCTATGCGGATGGGCGTGGCCGGTTTCTTTTCCGGTTTTTTTGGCACCAGTTCTGCAATCGGTGGTCCGCCCATGGCATTGCTGCTGCAACATCAGGAAGCCAATCAGCTGAGAGGAAATTTGTCGGCCTTTTTTGTGTTCAGCTCGCTGATCTCGCTGATCATTCAGATTCCCGCTGGCTTTTTTACACTTCACCATGTGTGGATTTCGATACCTCTATTACCAGCGGCCTGGCTTGGCTACAAACTGGCCCGGCTTACCACCCACAGTCTGCCCAAGGACAACATTCGAATGGGCGCGCTTTTGCTCTGCTCGGTCAGCGGGGCGACAGCCGTGTGGCAAGGGTTCAACTAAACTCGTTCATCCCAGATTAAGGAAACATCATGATACTGGAAGTCGCTATATTGAATGTGAAACCAGAATTATCCACGCAATTTGAGCGGAACTTCGCCCAGGCACAGACTATCATTGCCTCTATGCCGGGCTATATCGCGCATCAATTGCAGCGTTGTCTGGAAACCCCTGACCAGTATCTCTTGCTGGTCAACTGGGAAACGCTTGAGGATCATGAGCAGGGATTTCGCCAATCGCCTCAATATCAGGAATGGAAGCAACTTTTACATCATTTTTACCACCCATTCCCCACCGTGGAGCATTATGAACGGGTTTTCTGAAAGGAGCGACAATGAGAACGTTAGGTAACATTATTTGGTTTATTTGCGGCGGCGTCTTTATGGGGCTGGCGTGGTGGTTGTTTGGTTTGTTGGCTTTTATCAGCATTATCGGCATTCCATGGGGACGTGCCTGTTTCGTGATGGGGAACTTTTCTTTTTTCCCGTTCGGCTACGAAGCGATCTCGCGTGATGAGTTGACCAATGAAACCGACATCGGAACCAGCCCGCTGGGTTTTATCGGCAACGTGATCTGGTTTTTACTCGCGGGTATCTGGCTGGCCATCGGTCATATTATGTCCGCTGTGGCGTGCTTTATTACCATCATAGGTATTCCGTTTGCGCTGCAGCACCTGAAACTGGCGTATATTTCACTGGCCCCGATTGGTAAAACCGTGGTGCCGAAAGAAGAAGCGGCCGTGGCGCGTTATTCGAAATACAACAAGTAAGCGGTATATGAGCCCCGATGAGGGGCTCTTTTTTATCTGGGTGTTAGTGTGTCACTGTCTCGGCACCATTTTGGTTGCCAGCCGCAAGTCTGTACACATGATGGTGTGACTCCGGAAAGCGGCGGCTTTGAGGTGGGCGGTTTTGGTACGCCGTGTACCCCATCACAGTAGCGATGGGGTTCTGTCAGCGGGTTTACAGATCTTCGCCGTAGATATCGAAACTGAAGTATTTGGCGGCGATCTTGTCGTAGGTGCCGTTGGCACGGATGGCGTCAATGGCCTGATTGAATTTCTCCGCCAGTGCTTGATCCTGTTTTCTCAATGCCAGCGCGGTGCCTTCGCCGATATAGGCTTTGTCAGTGACCGCGTCGCCTTTGAATTCAAACCCCTTACCGATGGCTTTGTCCAGGAAAGCCAGCATCAGTTGATCGGCGTTGCCGAAGGTCACATCCAGGCGACCATTTTGCATGTCAATATACACTTCGTCTTGACCGGTATAGCGTTTGATCGAGGCAATAGCCCCGAATTTGTCGGTAACGTAACGATCATGGATAGTGCCTTGTTGTACCCCGATGGTTTTTCCTTCCAGGCCGGTTTGGTCCATGCTGAATGTTGCTTCTGCGCTAGCCACAAAGCGGGCTGGTGTCTGATAGTACTTATGGGTGAACAGTATGCGTTGTTTACGCTCTTCGGTGATGCGCATCGAAGCCATGATGACGTCGGATTTGCGTGCCAGCAAACTTGGAATTAACGCATCCCAGTTTTGTGATACCCAGGTACAGTCTAATTGGGCTTGCTGACACAGCGCGTCAGCGATTTCAATGTCAAAACCCGCTGGTTTACCGTCGGCATCCATGTAGTTAAAAGGCGGATAGGTAAAGTCAGAGGCCAGGCGAACTTGTTTAGCCAGAACAGGTGTAGCAAAAAGAGAGGCGGCACAGGCAGCAGCGAAGAGGTATTTTTTCATGATTAACGTCCCTTTAATTAACTCAGTGTTGTTGGAATCGGGTAGTTGCAGATCAGCTCAGCGACTTCCTGCATGCTTTGTGGCGAGCCGATGGTAATGCGCACGCAGTGGCGAAGCGCTGGCTCATGGTGTTGGTTTCGCGTCACGATGCCGTGTTGTTTAAGATAGCCGAACAAGTCGATATCTGGGCGGGTGCGCAGTAGAACAAAATTGGTGGCTGAAGGATAAATGTGCTCTATCCAGTCAAGCTGACGAATGCTGTCGGTGAAGATCTGGCGTGTTTCAATGATACGCTGTGTGTTGTCTTGCGCGAGTGCAATGCCTTCGGCAGACAGAGCGTCCATGACGATACTGGCGGAGCTGTCTGGCATCGGATAGGGCGGGATCAGCTTCATCACAAATTCGACGACATCGGGTTGAGCGAGTAAAAAACCGCAGCGCACGGCCGCCAGCCCGAATGCTTTCGACAAGGTGCGGATGACCACCAGATTTGGGTACTGATCAATCAGACCGACCACACTTTGCTGCAGTTCAAACTCAATATACGCTTCATCAACCACCACCAGAGCTTGATCCCGCGTATGTTCCAAGACGTTGATCAGCGTTTCTCGTCCTAACATGTTGCCTGTGGGGTTGTTGGGAGAGCAGAGAAAGATCAGGTTAACGGCCTCCGCCGCCGCAATCACCGCTTCGGCATCCAGTTCAAAATGTTGCCCATGCAGTGGCACATCCACTGTGTCTATGGCAAGCGCGTCGGCGCAGAATTCGTACATGGCGTAGGTAGGTGAACAGATAAGAATCTTGTCTTTTCCGGGCTGGCAGAAGGTGCGAATCAACAAATCAATCGCTTCGTCTGCACCGCGAACGGCCAAAGCAGGTTGGCGGGTTTGGCAGTACGCCTGATAAGCCTTGGCAATGTGCTGTGGCAAAAAGTCAGGGTAACGGTTGTAATCCGCGTGATCTGAATAGTGAACACCGTGCTCCAGTTCATTGGCATTGAGCCACAATCGGCCGTCGCCCCCGATGCGGCGTGCTGACTGATAAGGTATTAACTTTTTTATGCTTTCAGGGGCCAGTTTTGATGCCAGTGATGTCATGTTTAAACGTCCTTTTTGAATATATAGTCACTAG
>NZ_WXWP01000417.1:0-10557 GCF_009904765.1 Vibrio sp. V39_P1S14PM300 | reverse complement strand
CGATCACGAAGGTATGTGCCGGTGCGCAACGTGGAGACCGAACCGTCCCCCTCAAACTGGTTCGCGGTGACAATGCCCAAGGCCACTTGTGTCATTGTGATATTGCCCGCGCCATCATCGACCGCAGTGATCATTGGTGAGCCATCCCAGCGCTGCGTAATGATACCGTCGGTGATCACCACGACATGTCCCACATTCAGTCCTTCAACACCTGCGTCCACCAGTACTTGTTGAATAATGTTGCCCCCGGGGTGGCTCCCAACGACAGCGGGAGCACCTTTTAGCGTGGTCTTCTTTGCAAAATCCATTACCAGCCCTCCGGATCAAAGTTGTCTTTTTTAGCGCCACCGTTATCAGCCAGCTCTAAGTGTTGGGTTAACTGGTCCCAGGCCGAAGGTTGGGACGACGTCGTGTTCTTTTCGGGCATGGCCGCAATCATGCTTTTGAGTTGGCTGTAGCGGTTGCCATCACCCGAGGCGCAAAGCTCAATAGCGGAAGCACCATCAATCATGGCTTTCACGCTCTTGCGCAGCTCATCACTCATCTCACGAGAGTCCGCCAGCTCGGTCAGCGTTTCTTTACGGTCGCCAGCTAACGTGTCTTGCATAGCGGTGACCGCAACGTTTGACTTATCGTCATCGGTGGTGACGTCGCCATCCTTACTTGGCTCGCCGTCTTTTTTAGCCGGTGCAGGCGTATTGGGTTTCACCCCCATCGCTTCGAGCTGCGCTTTAACGACGTCGCCCATCAGCGCTTTGAGTTCGTCTTTTTTCATATTGATTCCTGTTTCATTGTCATCAGAGCCAGACTGAGTACCGACTTCTGCACTGAGATAGATAGCGCCATCGCAAAAATCGCTATCACTGAGGTTCACCACATCACGGGTTTTGGTGTCCGCGGCCGGAGGAAGCTGCCCCAGGAACGCCAGATGGTGCATGTACCATTCGCCGTCTTTATCCGGCATGGGGTGAATGCCAGCACTGAACCCTTCAAATGCACCAGAATCTTCCAGTTGCTCCATTTCAGGGGTATACACCACTTCACCCACCAGCACCGTCTTGCCGGCTTTCTCTCCCGTGCCGGCTTCGGTCCGAAGGTTGGACGCTCGCCCCAACGCGGCAATCTGATCGCTGCCTTTGGTTGGGTGACCCGGTGTCACCGGTGGACGAGCATCCGATTTGTAGTTACGCACCACGGATTCGAGCTGCGCTTTGGTGACAGGCTGGCCATTTTTTTGAATGCCATCCGCCACTATCTCTAACTTACGAACTCGCATATCGCCTCCTTACACCGTGACCGTGACACCGAATTGCCCAGGCGCATCCGGCGGATATTTCGCCCCCGTTTGCATGTCGAGCATAAACACACGACCCGAGGTGTTGCTGATCTCAATAAAGTGCACCGCAATGTTGGCGGTGTACGGCGAGCCGTCGTCGTTGTATCCCGGCACCGGTGGATTTTTCACATAGCCATGCAGTCGGGTGATACCGGCATCAATGATTTTGGTGCCGGTTTCCGGATCCAGCATGCGCACCTGGCCAGTCAGGCGCAGTTTGATCCAACCATCGTTTTTCGTCAGTTGAGACACATCGCCCAGCGCAACCGATTGAAACTCGACGGTGGCGGTCGGCGCTTCATATTTTCCGGTGGGGACTTCCACATCCCCAATCCCGCCCAGCCCACCGACGGTGGCCATCTTGCGCTGTAAGTCCGCATTCGCACTTTTGACGCGCCCGACGTACTGGGTTTCATTGATGAACGCCATCTGGTCACGCCAGACCACACTTTTTTCTGCCATGACTTACCTCACGCAATCAGTTTGTTAAAGGCGCTTTCCAGCCCTTCAACGTAAATTTCCGCTTCAAATTCCACGCTTTGCATCGGCACGGGTGGCGTCATTCGATAGCGGTACTTAATCTTGCCCAGCATCAGATTGGTGAGCGGGTTGTCACCGGCATCAATCGACACGCTGCTGTACACCAAAGCGGTGCCTTCTTTAGAGCGCAGATAGTCGTTCACCGTATCTTTCACCCGGCCACACGTGGTGTTGGCAATATCGGTCGGACTGGTGAACATGGGAAAGTCCAGGAACTGGCGTGTGACGTCTTCAATGCTCTCTTCAATGATGTCGGCGGTGCGGCGCACCGAAAGAAACGACAGGTAATCGCTTTTGGCGGGAAACGCGGTCGAGTAGTTGCCAAAGTTCTTCCAGCCGCCGTGGTTCATCAGCGTGGCAATACCATTGACGTTGAGATAGTTCACATCACACGACGGGTCACTTGGGATGTAATCCAGCTCAATCGATGGGCCAATCACATCGGCCATCACATAGTTCGACGGAGAACACCAGTAGCCCGTCTCTGGCACAATGTTCTGCTCGGTCTGATCACGGTCTACCTGAGCCATCAAACCGCACAGACTGGGCGCGTACCAATCCACGACCGTTGCGCCATCGCTGTCCAGCACTTTTGGACGAGGCCAGCCTACGTAGGCACGTTGTGAGGTGTATTTTTGTTTCCAGGCATACGCCTCTTCTGGCGTTGAAATATGCTCAGGCATATCACCCACCCAAACACCGCGAATCGTGCTGATGGCCGCAACCGCAAGACCCATCGCGCCATCCTTGTGCAAGATGCCCGGCGCCATGTTGATTTTGGATGAGAAGCCGTAGGTCTGTTTTGCCCTGCGAAGCAGTGGCAATGCTTCCATGAATTTTGCTAACAGCGCATCAGTCACGCGAGCGACGGTTAAGACATAAGTGAGTTCGACACCCGCAACATCACCGACGATGACCTCTTCCCCCTGGTCATTGATGTAGCGGTAGTCGCTCTTTGGGGCGAGCGTCACGGTGACCACGGTTTGCCCCTCAGACAGAGGCGTAATGATGCCGTCACGGCTATCAACCAAAGCAATGGCTTCCTCTTCAATCGACCAAACAGCGGTTTGCTCATATGGGTTGATTAAGGCGTTAGGCTGAGAGTTAGCACCTAAAAACGCGGTCGCCATGGAATCCCCAAGCACGGCCGGACTCATCACCTTGCCAGCGTTCGGGTTCGTTTGAGCCACCGTCACACCATAGACATGCGCTTCGTCGACATCATGCTCACCATCATTAAAGGTGACCAATGCAGTGATGTTGGCAACACCTTCTTGCACGGGCGTGACGACGCCCGTCATCGCATCGACGGTGGCAATCGCTTCATTGTCTGAGCTGTACGTAATGCCATAAGCATGAGGGTTTACAATCGTGATAGGCAGGCTTGCACCATCATCAATATAAAGCGAGGTGCTTGACGTGCTCATTGTTACGCCAGAGGTCACCGGCGCTTCCACGTCGGGAAAGTCGCTGTCTTTACCCAAAGGGATGGCAATGATGGAGTTGCTTGGCACATAGTTGTGGACACGACGGATGGCATTGTTCAACGTACCTTCACCGAAGACTTTTTTCGCGTCGTCGTAATGGGTGGTGTGGTAGAGCTTTAATGGCTCTGCCAACTCAGAGGTGCCAAACACACCAATCACACTGGACGACACTTCGATGACCGAAATGGGACCGGTGAGCGATTCAATGGTTCGGATGCCGTGAAGTAATTCGGCCATGGATACTGTCTCCTGTTCATCAGTGGAGTCAGTATCTCGGAATGTTGCGGGGGTTATTTCCGTTCGGAAGTCGCCGTATTAGTGAAATCAAACACTTCACTCTGGCTTGTAGCGAGGATTTGGCAGGAAAGCTTAATGCCAATGATGCCTTGTGGCAAATCCGTTTGGGTCACGATAATGCTTTCCAGCCTGACGCGAGGCTCGTACTTGGCCACCGATTCGGCAATGGAGACTTTCAGACCTTGTACTTCCCATTGAGGTTTATCCAGGTACGCCAACGCATCGGCGGCGTAGTCTGGTCTATAAATCCGCTCACCTTTCCCTGTGTACACAATCATAAAGAGTGACTGCTTAATATCGGACACCAAATCGGTATGCCGTCCGCGTCCGTTCAGTTTCATTGAGTAGGTCATACGTACCCCGTTTGAATTCGTTTGAAATCCGGTTTGAATGAGTTTGAAATGATTTCTTTGACCCATCACCCCGGTATCAACTTCAATGCCCTCAGAATGGCGCTGAGCGCGTTTTTCATTTATTGGTTGGCGGGGGATGTTTTCCCTCCAACGGAATCGATGTGATCATGACTGACCACTGCGACGGTGACCCCATTGACCGTGACGGTCCCTTTCATGATTGCGCCGCTGCTCATCACTGCCGCTCCCCCTGCAGTACTACTGTAGCCCGCCGCACCCACGAGTCCGGTAAATGTCGCCGTCATGTCACCCGTTAACGCTTGGGTAATATGGGTTTCCCCATTGAGTAAAATCGTGGGGGCATTCACGGTGTAGGTCGGGCTGTTAATCGTCACCCCCGATTCGTTGACGGTGATGGCTGGCTCATTACCCTGGATTTTCAGCACACCGGTGTGCGTGGCCTGGTCGTATTCCAGCAACGTGCCGTCTTTAAACTGAACACCAAACTTGTCCACGTTGGCGATATAAGGCTTGGCTGACTTATTCGCCATCGACCCCAGCACATAGCCGGACATCATCGAGCCGCTGGGGGTAAACAGACACAACACTTGCTCGCCGACGTCTAAGTTGCACGAGATGCTCACGCTCTTGCTTCGCATCCCCAGCACAGGAAGCCAGTCTGATTCTGGATACCTTAATCCTGGGAACGTCACTTTGACGCGCCTTAGCTGCGCGTCCACCTTGCTGACTTCCCCGATGCACACCAGTTTACGCAGCATCGACAGTACATCAGAAAGCTTGGCTTTTATGTCTGCGAGTTTGTTAAACATGCTGCCTCCTAACGCAGTATCCGGCTTAACGCACCGCCGCCGAATCGAGACAGCGCCTGCGCAGCCGTGCGAATGGGTCTTGGTGTTTGTGGCACCGCGCCGCCAACAAAACCGGAATCAAATCCACTGATGGCCATTTCAACCGCATCCGGGCCATCATCATGGCCACGCGGAAACTCTAAGAACATTTGACGCAGCAGGGTCTGAGTTTCTAAGAATTGGATAAGGCCATTTTCAACTTGAGAAGAGAGCGACTTGATCCGTACCTGCTTATTGCCGCCTTTGAACTCGCGAACCGGAAGACGCACCCCTTTCTTTTTGGCGTAACGCATCACTTCTTTTTTATAGATCTTCTGGAACGCCACGGTTTCGAACATCACAAAGGACGGACGATGCTGCAGGTAGACATCCACGATGCGCTGAGCAAATTGCAAATCGGATTCTTTCCAGCCTTTGGCAAACAGCACATGATCGACCATGGTGATCTTGTGGCGAGCCACGACCGCAATGAAGGACCAGTCGCCTTTTTTGAGCCCCGTTGCAGGGTCAACGGCCATACCAAGGGTGCAGTCTCGAAGGTCAAGTTCGTAAGGCTTGAAGTACACAAACCAGTCTTCTTTAAAGTCCGCATCTTCATCGGCAATGGGCCGGTTCATCCATTCCGTCCACCACGCACTGCCTGACGCTATTCGTTTATTTTCTAAGTCTTGTAAGCTCCAACGCGACGGGAACAAAGGACGCCCCGACGGCGTAATGGCACTAAAGCGCAGACCTAACCAGTTCGGCAGACGACCCTCTTCAATTTGGTTTAACAAGCGTGACGGCAAGTCGTCTGGATGCATGATGGTATTGGCGATGATGGTCAGTGCACCTTTACCCAGGTTCATAATCACGCGCTTGAACCAACGCTCGGCCTGGCGCCGCAATGTGGGGGATTCCACCTCTTTATCGTCTAACAGATCATCACAGATGATGTGGGTCGGACGTTGGTATTTGTTCTTGATACCCCGCAGGCGCTGGCCACGACCCACGGCGACAATGGAGGAGCCGTTCGCAAGTTTAATTTTTCGCTTGGTCCACGTATTCCCGCGCTGCTCGCCGTAGTCGTCCAGGATAAGCTCGTTATCTTCTAAGTCATCTTTGATGGCGTCCATCATCTCTTTGGCGCTATCTGCCGATGCACCACAAATCACAATGAACGACCCCGGATGATTGAGCGCCAGCCAGAGCGGCATCGCCTGCGTGTTACGGGTGGTTTTACCGTGGTCACGCGGCTCAATATCAAGAATACCCTCATACTCGCCGCTGATGGGCTGCTGAATAAAACCATGATCGCGTGGGTCGATGAGTTCTTTAAACAGCACTTCATCTTGACGGTTTAAGTTTCGATTCGCCGCCAGACGCGTGAGCGCCAGTTGGTATTCACTGAACGCCAGCGTGAACGCATCCGGCATGTAGGTTTTGCAGAAGTAGGCAAAGTCATGCTTGGATTTGGCGCGGCGTTTCTGACGGGCTTTTTCTTCTTTCTCCTGTCGTGCTAACGCTCGCGCTTCTTGCGCCTTACTGTGTTTGGCGATGCGTTTATCCTCAACGGCAATATGGGCGCTGTCACGAATATTCTCTAAATCCGCATCAGACACCCCCTCAAACAGACCGCTCATCGACGGCCTCGTTTGGGTTTCTGCTCGATGCGCAGTGCCTGGATGATGCTCACCAGTTCCACCAGAAGCTGTGGGTGCTGCGCTTTGAGTAGTTCCGTCAGTTGGCGCTCGAACTCGGCCTTCGCCGCGTCCACACCTTTACGAAACTCCACTTTCAGGCGGTCGAGGTTGACCTGGGCATCCGACAGTCGCGCCAGCAAGTTCGCCAGTTTGTTCGGATCTTTAAAGGACTCCGGGCCAAACTCCAGCTCACGCAGCACATTGAACATGTAGCGCTGCATGATCTGTAAGTTCAGCTCGGAAATGTCGGTATTGGGGCTGTCTTTGAATTCCTTTAGAAAGACCTCGGCCTGCTCTTGAACCAGACGCTGCTCTTCGATCAATTCCTGATTGCTGCGAATGACACGATGGACGGACGAACGGGAGATATCAAAGCCGTCATGCTTAAGCTGCGCGGCAATCTCATCCAGCGTCCTCTTTTCCACGGTGTACATGTCAATGACGCGCTCAAGCAGCCCGTGCAATTCCACCTTTGAGCGTGGGGCCATGGGGTTTCCTTCTTATTTATTGTTGTGAGTGTGCAGCGTATCCCCTGACGGCGTGGTTCACTTCCGTTCGGCAGATGGCCACGAAATAAAAGGCAGAATGCAAGTCTGTTTCAAACTCGCTTCAACGGAGTTCATCGGTCATGAAAGGCTTTCTGAATGCGCTGCACAACACCACTAAAGCCATAGAGGGCTTACCAGAAACACTGGCACCATTTGGGCTGCAGTGCGTGCGTGACAACATGAAAAACGGCACGTTCAAAGCCAATTCGCTGCTGACCAAAAACACCAAGAACGCAGGCGCGAAACCGCTGTTCGACACGGGGGAAACCTACGCGTCACTGACGTATCAAGCGGGGAAAGAGGACTACCGTGTCGGCACCAACAAAGCCCACGCCCCGCTGATTAATGATGGCGGCGTGATCAAAGCCAGGAAGGCGAAGCAGCTCGCTATCCCGGTTAACAAGCAGGTCAAGAAACGCACTGAGGTGTATGGGGTGCGCAAAACCCTGGAAGGGTTAGAGCGACAAGGATGGAAAATTTTCTATCGTCCTCACTCCATCATGGGGCGCGCCCCACTGGGAGCAAAAGCCTTTGGTCAGAAAGTGAAGACCAAAACCAACCGTAACAACCAACGTTCAGCGAAAGGCGTGTTCTATGTGCTGTACATCCGAACGCCACAAATCAACGTCGCCGGTCGCGAATTTATGTACTTCAGTCCGGCGCAACAGAAAGCGCAAAGAGAGATGGCATTAGAGCAGTTAAAGGCAGCCATTCAATGAAAGTCATTCGAGCATTAGAGAAAGCGTTAGAAGAGGCGCTGGGCATGCAGGCCGTGATTGAACCGTCTAATGCCATCGCCCGAAAAGAAGTGCGCGTGATGTTTAACGGCCTTCGCGGTTTGAACCGTTTGCCCCTTTCAGTTCAAGGCTCCTACGTCCCTTATGAAATGTTGGTGGATGTCGTGATCTCCGCCCGAGTCAGTGGGGGCAACACACAGTGCTTCTTATCCAGTCAGCAAATGCAGCTCAACCTGTGTATGACGGATCACCTGACCAACGACTTGATGGTGTTGAAAGACATAGGCGAGGCGCTGCCTGTTGGCTTTGGCGGGCTGAGTGAACGGTTAACCATCAAAGGGGATGCAGAGATTTCCGATGCTCGTAAGGTGGCGTCGGGTTGGAGCGAGCCGAAACGTGATGATGACTTTGAACACAAAGACGATCTGTTTGTCTGGCGTGAAGACTGGCAAGCCACGTTAGCGCTGACTGTACACAAGCAGTTTACCAATCCCGATGTGACGGAAATTACCGCTCAGAGTGAGTTAACCGGTGAGAGTCATACCATCCGCAGTGAGGAGCAATAACATGGCAGAGCAAGCAACGAACTACGCCCAGTGGGGCGGCTTTGGTGATTTGGTGTTTAAAGGCCGTTTTACACCAAACAAAATCAGCGACTCGCGCACCTTTAAGATCAACAAGCAAGATCTCGTGAACGGCTATCCCGCGCACCAGAACATGGGCGAAGATGAGCACACCGCCTCACTGGAGTTGACCTTTAACAACCACTTTGTGGACATCACCAAGATGACCAAGCAATTAGAGCAGATGGGGGAAAATGGCGTACCACGCGCTTTGGTGGTCGGTTCAACTGTCCATGGTCAGTTCAGCATTCGTAAGATCAACCGCACCAATATCCAAACGCTGCCGAGTGGTGTGGTGACCAGCGTGGACTATCAACTGGATATTGTGGAGGTACGTGCATGAACACCTTAATGGCTCGTCAAGGCGAGCGCTGGGAGCAGCTTTGCTATCGCGCTTACAATGCGACCAATCAAGCGCTCGTGGACGCCTTGTTTGACGCCAACCGAGCGCTGACCCAAACCATGACCGACTTCACCTTTGATGGCGGTGAAACCGTCAACATCCCAGACGTGAAAGTGGTGAACACGGTGACGGTGGAGACGCCGCCATGGGCATAACGGCAACCGGGCTTATTCGTCCATTCGCTATTTTGCACTGGGCGGGCAAGGATGTGACGGCTGAGCTGAGCCGCTTTGTTAAGTCGATGACCTATACCGACGTGATGGAAAGCAAACAAACGGGCACCGACACCGTGTCTCTGACGCTGTTTAACCAGGACCGGCGATTTTTTGATGCGTGGTATCCCAACCAAGGCGACACATTAAAACCGGGCATTGGCTGGCTAGACGAACAAGGCCAGCGACACGAGTGGCTGTGGGGCGAGTTCAGCATCGATGACGTGTCATTCAAACTGGGGCCGGATGATGTGATCGTCGGCGCGAACGCCAAACCGCCGGCACCAGAGCGGGGTGTTATCGACAATCCGCAATGCATTGCGCGAGAAAACGTGACCTTTGAACACGTTGCCGAGTCCTGGGCGAAAGAGAGTGGTCTGTCGTTTATCAAAGCCCCAAACACACCGGACTTTCGTTTTGCTCGCATCGAGCAGCGTGACGAGAGTACGCCCGCGTTTTTAACCCGGCTGTCTGAGCAAACCAGTGTGCCGATGGCCATCAAAGGCAAGAATCTTGTGATGGGCAGCTTTGAATCTGATGTGATTCAAATCGACACCGTCAACCGCAGCATGTTGACCTCACTCACGTTGCCTGACAGTGCTCGCTCGAAGTATGTGGCCGTGGAAGTCGAAGGGTACGACCAACAGTCGAACACTCTGTTCAGCTATCGTGCTGGCGATGCCACCGCGACGGGCGACCGAGTCAAGGTGCTGCGTAACATCGACAACGTGACATCTATGGCGGATGCCAGAGCGTACGCCGAGTCTTACTTGCAAAATGGCGCTGAGGGTAAACAAGGCGAAAAAGGTCGCCTGTCTGTAGTGAACACCATGTTGACTACGGCCCACCTGATTGAATTTTTACATCTTGGCAACGTGCCAAACCGCTGGAAGCCGACCACTGTGACCACGTCGATCAGTGGCCGTTCGTGGACCGCCAGTGCCCAACTATCAAGAGCACGCTGATATGACTCATCGATTTCCGAACCTCCCAGAGCCACAGTTGGTTGACGTCAACTATGACGTCGATCTGGCCAGTTTAAAAACGCGCTATCAAGCCGGTACCGGGCATTACCCGGGTCTGAACGATCCGGAGACGTTCCATCTGGAGCAAATTGCCTACGAGAAAAACGAACTCAAGGCGCTCATCAACTATGAAAGCAAACAGAACTTGCTGCCGTTTGCACAAGGTGAGCGTTTAGACAACCTTGGACTGCTGACCGAAACCGAGCGTCTGCCTGCCTCAAGGGCCCGTACGGTCATGGCTTTTGTCTTTACCGAGCACGCGGGGCTGGTCATCCCCAAGGGCTATCAGGTGATCGCGGTGGATAACCAAACGCTTTTTGAGACCTTGGATGACACCGTGGTCAGTGCGGGTACGCTTGGTGTCCAGGTGAATGTCGAGTGTACGGAGGCTGGCCTTCAAGGTAATGGCTTCTTGCCTGGACAAATTCACCAAGCTGTTGAGCCA
>NZ_WXWP01000363.1:0-10600 GCF_009904765.1 Vibrio sp. V39_P1S14PM300 | reverse complement strand
GATATGTAAAGGGGAAATGACCGTGAATGGTCTATTCATAAACTCTATCGACAGGAGAATCATCATGGGTATCTTTTCTCGTTTTGCAGATATTGTGAACTCAAACATCAGTGCGTTGCTCGACAAGGCGGAAGATCCAGAAAAAATGATCCGCCTGATCATCCAGGAAATGGAAGACACCTTGGTGGAGGTGCGCACCAATTCCGCGAAAGCGATTGCTGATAAGAAAGAACTGGCGCGTAAAGTAGACGCAATGGAAGCGCAGATTGGTGAATGGCAGAACAAAGCCACGCTGGCTCTAACCAAGCAGCGTGAAGATCTGGCTCGTGCAGCCCTGATTGAAAAGCAGAAGCTACAGGACCTGATCAAAGGTTTGCACACCGAGCAGACGTTGGTGGACGAAACCATCGATAAACTGACCGGTGAAATTGGCAAGCTGGAAACCAAGATCGCGGAGACCCGGGCAAAGCAACAAGCGCTTGCTATCCGTAATCAGACTGCGCATAACCGCCGTGATGTACAAAAGCATCTGCATGCCAGCCGCACAGATGAGGCCATGGCAAAATTTGAGCAGTACTCACGCAAAGTGGATGAGTTGGAAGCGGAAGCGGATCTGTATGCACAATCTGGTCAGGCAAAATCACTTGAGCAGGAATTTGCCGAGTTGCAGGCTGAGGATGAAATTGAAAAAGAGCTGGCTAAATTGAAAGCTCAGGTTGAAGGTAAGAAGCCAGATACTGAATAATTACAGTCATAGAGTGCGCCGGATATCGTCTCCGGCGCGTCACAGAATCTGGTTGAGTTAGGAGTTGCCAATGTCATCATTTTTGATTGCAGGACCATTGATTGTCTTTTTGATTTTCGTCGCCCCATTGTGGCTGTTTCTGCATTATCGCAGTAAACGCAAAGTTGCCAGCGGTTTATCTCAGGATGAACAACAGACACTGAATACGCTGTCTGAGCGGGCAGAATCGATGCAGCAACGTATCGAAACCCTGGAGCGAATTCTGGACGCAGAGTCACCAAACTGGAGAAAACGCTATGAGTAACCGAGAGCTGTATCGTGACACAGTGAACGGCAAGATCACGGGGGTGTGTGCCGGGTTAGCCAATTACATTGGTGCCGAAGTATGGCTGGTGCGTATTCTGGTGATCTCGGCCGCGTTGCTGGGCGGGAGCTTTCTGGTGCTGCTGGCCTATATTGCGCTGACTCTGATGTTGGAAAAGCAGCCGGCCGGTTACGGTGAAAGCATCAAAACCCAGCAGCAACACTCGTTGAAAAATAAGCCTTGGCAACAGGGGCAGACGCCGAAACAGCTACTGCACACGCTGGAAGCGGATTTTGACCGCATCGAAAACCGGATCAGAGATGTGGAAGCATACGTTACCTCTGATGCATTTAAAGTGAACCGTGAATTCAGCAAATTGTAACGTCAGGTGATGAGGCGAACGCCTCATCAATATTGGATTGGGGTTGTCATTGCATGGATTGAGACTCAGATACGGTTCATAAATGAAACCCGAGTTGGTTTTCCCCGCTCAAACCGTTCATTTCAAAAGAATTCCATACTGCTGGTGTGGAAACTGGCTGGGCATTCATCTATCTTTTAGCTATTGAATTTGAATGGATGTCCTGACATGCGTAAGGCAATGATCCTGATAGCCGTAGCCTCTGCTCTGGGAGGCTGCGGGAAAGAACTTCCTCCGGTTCCAGAGCCCGACTCCAGACCGGCAAAATTATTCTCGGTTTCTGTTGGTAATTCCAAGTTTGAACGTACTTTTCCTGCCACCTCAGAAGCGGGTGATCGAGCGGTTCTGGCCTTTCGTGTCCCGGGACAGTTGATGTCGATCGATGTCACGGCTGGTCAGCGAGTCACAAAAGGCGATGTGCTGGCCAAACTGGATCCTGATGAATATGCGTTACTGGAGAAAAAGGCTCAGGCCAACTTCCAACTGGCTAAAGTGCAGTACGATCGCTTTAAGAAGTTACGCAGAGATCAGGTGGTCTCTGAACAGGACTTCGACCAAGCCCAAGCCAATCTCAATTCTGCTCAGGCAACGCTCTCTCAGGCCAAAGCCAATCTCCGTTATACCCAGCTAGTCGCGCCTTATGATGGCACCATCTCCATTCTGCCCGCGGAGAACTATGAGTTTGTCGCCGCCAAGCAAGGAGTCATGAACATTCAGTCGCATCGCTTACTGAAAGTGATTTTCCAGATCCCGGATTATCTTCTGAATCGGTACTCGGCGGCGCAGCCCGACGCGCAAGTGACCTTCGATGCATTTCCAGAGCGGTCGTTCAAACTGACGTTTCAGGAAATCGACACCGAGGCCGATCCCAAAACAGCCAGTTACAAAGTGACCATGGTGATGGAGCGCCCTGAAGATGTCGGTATTTTGCCAGGCATGTCGGGAAACGTGCTGGTATCTGCAGACTCGGCGGGTGCGATCCCAGTGCCCGCAGCGGCTCTGTTTCAACAAGACGATCAGACCTATGTCTGGCGGGTCAATACTCAGGGGATCGTGGAGCAAGTGGCGATCACGCTCAACGACCAGCGTCAAATCATGTCCGGGCTTAACGATGGCGACCAGATCATCGTATCGGGTGTCAGTGGCATTCAGCCGGGCATAAAAGTGCGTGAATGGATCAAAGAGCGGGGACTATAACGATGAATCGATACCTGGTATTTAGCCTGCTCTCGACGGCCATCGTACTTGGTGGTTGCAGCAAACACAGTGAGCCTGCGGTTTCCGTGGTACCCAAAGTGAAAGCCGTCAGTCTGGATCGCAAACATGCGCCGGACCGGCTGTACTTTCCTGCGGTGGCAAATGCCGCAGAACGTTCTCGTCTCAGTTTTCGTGTCGCGGGTGAGGTCAGCAAACTCGCTGTGAAAGAAGGGGACAGGGTCCAACAGGGCGATGTGCTGGCAGAACTGGATCCGACCGATTATCAGCTTGATGTGGATAATGCGTCGGCGCGTTATTCTGTTGTGAACAGTCAGTATCAGCGCTCTGCGCCGCTGGTCAAAAAAGGCCTGTTGGCCAAATCTCAGTTTGATGAAATTGCAGCCGAACGCCAGATTGCCTCTGCCGAACTGCAGTTGGCCAAGCTCAGACTGTCATTTACCCAGCTTTTGGCGCCGATGGACGGCATCATTTCGCGGGTCAATGTGGACCAGTTTGAAAACATTCAGGTGGGCCAGCAAGTGGTCAATATCCACAGTGTTGATAATGTTGAAGTGCTGATTCAGCTTCCTGACCGTTTATACATCAACCAGCCCGGACCAGACCACCTTGACAGCGTGCGCGCCGTCGTGCGCCTGCCAAGTGGTAATCAATATACCGCGCGGGTGAAAGAATTTACCACCGAGCCGGACCCGTCAACGGGGACCTTTACCGCCACCCTGTCGATGCCAATGCCCAAAGAAGAATATGTGTTGGACGGGATGGCGGTTGATGTGACAACGGCAGGAGAGAATATCGGACTCAATCTGAATGTGGGGGTGCGGGTGCCAGTGGAAGCGGTATTTAACGCCGACGGCGATGAGTTGTCGCGCGACAACAAATTTGTCTGGGTGCTGAACGATGACCAAACCGTATCTAAGCAAGCGGTAACGGTAGGCTCAGCGTCGCAAACTACCTTACAGATCCTCAGCGGTCTGACGAATCAACAGAGTGTTGTCGTCGCTGGGATCAGTCGGTTAAGGGAAGGCATGAAAGTGGAAGTGGTGCCGCAGGAGGCTAGCCAATGAGCGAACAAAAACAAGAATCGCCTCAAAAGGACGAGGATATTACGGGCATTGCTGCGTATTTTATCCGCAACCGTGTCATCAGTTGGATGATATCGCTGATCTTTCTGATTGGTGGCGTGGCTGCCTTTTTCAACCTCGGACGTCTTGAAGATCCCGCTTTTACTATCAAAGATGCCTTGGTGGTGACGTCTTATCCGGGCGCGACCCCGCAACAGGTGGAAGAAGAGGTCACCTATCCGCTTGAAAAAGCCATCCAACAGCTAATGTATGTGGATGAAGTCAATTCGATTTCCAGTCGCGGACTGTCGCAAATTACGGTGACCATGAAAAACAACTATGGCCCGAATGACTTACCCCAAATTTGGGATGAACTGCGGCGAAAAGTGAATGATCTGAAAGGCTCGCTACCGCCTGGTGTCAATGAACCTCAGGTGATCGATGATTTTGGCGATGTGTATGGGATCTTGCTGGCGGTTACCGGGGATGGCTACTCATATAAGGAACTGCTCGACTACGTCGATTACCTGCGCCGGGAGCTGGAGTTGATCAACGGTGTCAGCAAGGTGTCGGTATCGGGTCAGCAGCAAGAACAGGTGTTTATTGAGATCTCGATGAAGCGTTTGAGTTCTCTCGGGCTTGCGCCGAATACCGTGTTTAATCTGCTGTCGACTCAAAATGTGGTGTCGGATGCAGGGGCAGTGCGCATCGGTAGTGAATATATCCGTATTCAGCCGACCGGTGAGTTTCAGAATGTGGATCAACTCGGCGACCTGATCATCACAGAAAGTGGCGCGCAGGGGCTAATTTATTTGCGTGATGTGGCGGATATCAAACGTGGTTATGTTGATATTCCCAGCAATATCATCAATTTTAACGGCAAGTTGGCGCTTAATGTGGGTGTGTCCTTTGCACAGGGTGTCAATGTGGTGGAAGTCGGGCAACG
Organism: Vibrio sp. V39_P1S14PM300; assembly: GCF_009904765.1. Classification (NCBI taxonomy): domain Bacteria; kingdom Pseudomonadati; phylum Pseudomonadota; class Gammaproteobacteria; order Vibrionales; family Vibrionaceae; genus Vibrio; species Vibrio sp. V39_P1S14PM300. The sequence goes on along the minus strand of NZ_WXWP01000363.1, from coordinate 5,905 downwards.
GTTTGATCGCCGACTGGCGGAGCTGAAGTATCAGCAACCTGTTGGTATCGACATCGCGGAGATTTACAGTCAGCCGAAAGAGGTGGATAAATCAGTCAGTGGCTTTGTGATCAGCCTGGGGCAGGCGGTGGCAATTGTGATCATTGTACTGCTGTTTTTCATGGGATTGCGCTCGGGTTTGCTGATCGGGCTGATTTTGCTGCTGACGGTGTTTGGCACTTTCATTTTCATGCAATATTTTAAAATCGATCTACAGCGGATCTCGCTCGGCGCGTTAGTGATTGCATTGGGTATGCTGGTGGACAATGCCATCGTGGTGGTTGAAGGGATACTGATTGGGACGCAAAAAGGCCGCACCCGCATGCAAGCCGCGACGGATATCGTGACCCAGACAAAATGGCCGTTGCTGGGGGCGACCGTGATTGCGGTAACGGCGTTTGCTCCAATTGGTTTGTCGGAGGACTCAACTGGCGAATACTGTGGAACGTTATTTACCGTACTGTTGATTTCGCTGATGTTAAGCTGGTTTACGGCCATATCTCTCACGCCATTTTTTGCTGATATTTTCTTTAAGCAACAAAAACCACCGAAAGGTGGCGCTGATCAGGATCCGTACAACGGAATGATCTTTGTGCTTTACAAAGGTTTTCTTGAGTTTTGTCTCAAACGAGCCTGGCTGACCATGGTGGTGCTGGTCGTCGGTTTAGGCGTCAGCCTGTATGGCTTCACTTTGGTCAAACAGGCGTTTTTTCCTTCTTCCACCACGCCGATGTTTCAAACCGATATCTGGTTACCGGAAGGTACGGATATTCGCGCGACCAATGAGGCACTGAAAGAGCTGGAAAGTTGGTTGGCAAAACAGGACAACGTTGAACACATTACTTCGACTGCGGGCAGAGGGCTGCAGCGTTTCATGCTGACCTATTCACCAGAAAAGAGCTACGCCGCCTACGGTGAAATCACGACCCGGGTGACCTCATACGAAGCACTTAAAGCTTTGATGGCGAAGTTCCGTGAGCATGTGGCAGCCAACTATCCACAAATCAATTTCAAACTCAAACAGATTGAACTGGGCCCTGGTGGTGGTGCAAAAATTGAAGCGCGTCTTATCGGCTCAGATCCGGACGTGTTGCGCGGTCTGGCGAAGCAGGTCAGTGATATCTTGTACGCCGATCCGGCTGCGACCAATATTCGCCATGACTGGCGAGAGCGGACCAAAGTGTTGGAGCCGCAGTTCAATGAAAGCCAGGCCCGCCGTTACGGTATCACTAAATCGGACGTGGATGATTTTCTGTCGATGTCATTTTCCGGTCTGAACGTGGGTATCTACCGTGATGGGACTACATTGATGCCGATCGTAGCGCGCTTACCGGACGATGAGCGGGTGGACATTCGCAACATCGAAGGAATGAAGATTTGGAGCCCGGCACTGACTGAGTTTATTCCGTTGCAGCAAGTGACGCTCGGTTACGACATGCGCTGGGAAGATCCCATCATCATGCGTAAAAATCGTAAGCGTATGCTGACGGTAATGGCTGACCCGGATATCTTGGGTGAAGAGACGGCCGCGACACTGCAAGCTCGTCTCCAGCCACAAATAGAAGCCATTGAGATGCCATCAGGTTATTCACTGGAGTGGGGGGGGGAATACGAATCTTCCGGAGATGCGAAAGCGTCGTTGTTTACTACCATGCCACTCGGCTACCTGTTTATGTTTTTGATTACAGTGTTCCTGTTCAATTCTGTCAAAGAGCCTTTGATTGTCTGGTTGACTGTACCATTGGCCATCATCGGGGTGACGACTGGCCTGCTAGTGCTGGATACACCATTCGGCTTTATGGCACTACTTGGGTTCCTGAGCTTATCGGGCATGTTGCTGAAAAATGGTATTGTGTTGCTTGATCAGATTGAAATCGAAATGAAGTCCGGTAAAGATCCGTACATTGCGGTGGTGGACGCCGCGCTGAGCCGGGTCCGTCCGGTGTGTATGGCGGCAATTACCACCATCTTGGGGATGATTCCCTTGTTGCCGGATATCTTCTTCAAACCGATGGCGGTAACGATTATGTTTGGTCTGGGGTTTGCGACTGTCCTGACACTGATTGTCGTGCCTGTGTTGTACCGTCTGTTCCATAAGGTCGAGGTGCCACACTGATCCCTGCCAATGAGGAAAAGCCAGCGCCTCTCCTCGCAGAGGCGTTTTTGATAAGGAAAGTTATGACATTGCAACACACTTGCGCCTGGGCGCTGAATCATGAACTGGAGAAGGTTTACCACGATGAGGAGTGGGGCGTACCTGTCTATGACGACACGGTACTGTTTGAATTTCTGACCCTGGAAGGTGCTCAGGCTGGCCTGAGCTGGATCACTATCCTCAAAAAGCGCGAGGGCTACCGTCAGGCATTCGAGGGTTTTAACATCGATACACTGGCCGGATACGGTGAAGAGCGAATTGAGCAAATCATCGCTGATTATGATGTGGTGCGGCACAAAGGCAAGATTGCCTCAGTATTCAACAATGCCCGGGCTGCTCTTGAGCTGCAGAAAGAGTATGGTTCGCTGTCGAATGCGTTGTGGCAGTTTGTGGATGGCGTTCCGCAAATCAACCACTGGACGGTGATGAGTGAGGTTCCGGCTTCAACAGAGCAATCGAAAGCGATGAGTAAGTTTCTCAAGAAGAGAGGTTTCAAATTTGTCGGAGAAACCATCTGCTACGCCTTTATGCAGGCAACCGGGATGGTCAATGATCACTTGGTGAACTGTCCGCAGCGACAGTCTTGCCTTTGAGAATGCAAAGTGCTGACAGTAAACAGTCCGCCCGGATTATTGAGGCGGACTTTTTATTATTACGCTTGAATTAGCTCACCGACGCGTGCTCTTGCATCACTACGTTGTAGCGCTCCAGGCCGGCAGCCAGATCGGCAATCAGGTCATCGGCATCTTCCAGGCCGATGTGAAGCCGGATGAGCGTACCTTCAAAGTTTGGATTGGCCACAGTGCGCAGGCTGTTGAAGCTGCGTGGTTCGTTGGCCAGTATCAGGCTCTCATAGCCACCCCAGGAGTAACCCATGCTGAAGTGCTGCATACCGTCAAGCAGAGCGGTGGTTGCGCGTGGATAGCTGGTCTTGAGTACAAACGAGAATAGGCCGTTGCCCCCGGTGAAATCGCGTTTGAAGAACTCGTGACCCGGGCAGCTTTCCAGCGCAGGGTGGCGTACATGATCCACTTCTGGACGGGTCTGCAGCCATTGCGCGACTTTCAGGCTATTCTCTGCGTGCTGGCGTAGGCGGACATCCAGTGTGCGGATACCGCGCAAGCCAAGGTAGGCGTCGTCCGGCGATACGCATTGTCCCATCAGATAACTTTGCTCTCGCAATTGATCCCAGTATTTTTCTGAAGCGACCGCAGTACCTAACATCACATCCGAGTGACCGACAATGTACTTGGTCGCTGCTTGGATCGAAATGTCGACACCGTGTTCAAACGGTGAAAAGTTTACCCCGGCAGCCCAGGTGTTATCGAGCATCACGATGATGTCATGTTCATGGGCGATGCGAGCCAGTGTTGGAATATCCTGCACCTCCATCGTGATAGAACCTGGCGATTCCGTAAACAGGATCTTGGTATTGGGCTGAATCAACGCACGGATGCCTTCACCTATGGTGGGATCATAATAGGTGGTTTCTACGCCCATCTTCTTCATGATTTTATCGCAGAAATCACGAGTTGGTTCGTAGCAGGTATCGACCATCAGAATGTGATCGCCACTTTCTACAAAGGATAAAATCGCATTGGAAATCGCCGCAGTGCCGCACGGGTACAGCGCACAGCCTGCACCGCCCTCAATCTCGACCATCGCATCTTGAAAGGCAAAGTGGGTGTGGGTACCGCGTCGGCCGTAGAACAGGGTTTTATTGGTGCGGTTGATGGCCGCATGGTTTTTTTCTGCCACGGTATGAAACACCACCGTGGAAGCACGCTGCACGGGTGGGTTAACCACCCCGTTGGTCCATTTAGGATCGCGACCCGCGTTGATGTATTTGGTTTTTTTGCCTTCCGACATGAGAAATCCTTGTCATTACGAATGATTTCTCTATTTAAACCATGTTGTTGACCTGATTGGCAAGTATAGCGAAGGAATTTATCCCTACATGTTATGCCAGCAGGTTATGGATGGGGTTGGTGTCCGCATCACGGCGTTGTGCCCAGTGATACGGACAGCAGAATTACAGCAATGGGTTGAACAGGTAGAACAAACGCTCCAGAAAACGATAGTACATGCCGCGTTGCTCCCATTTTTTCAGTTCGACAAAGTGTGACTGTTCGATGTAGCTCTCCTGCAACCAGTGCATCTCTTTGGTAAACGCTTCGTCATCGATTGCCAATGTGACTTCGAAGTTGAGCCACAAACTGCGCATGTCGATGTTGACCGTGCCGACGAGACAGAACTGTTTATCGATCACCACGGATTTTGTGTGCAGCAAGCCGCCGTAAAACTCGTAGATTTTCACCCCGGCCTCAAGCAGCTCGGTGTAAAAAGCCCGCGATGCCCATTGCACCATCATCGAATCGTTTTTGTGTGGAATAATCAACTCCACATTAATGCCGCGTTGCGCTGTCATTTTCAGCGTCTCAAGCAAATCGGCACTCGGCACGAAGTAAGGCGTTGTGATCCGTACCGATTCATTGGCCTGATTGATGGCCAATGTCAGCACTTGAGAAATCAGATAATCCGGCATCCCCGGTCCGGATGGCACCACTTGCACCGGATGATGGGGCTGGTTTGGATCCAGTTTGCACTCTGGGTTTGCAGGCAGCATGCGTGCTCCGGTTTCCACTTCCCAGTCCCAGCAGTGAATAGCGGACAGAACGTTCACTGTTGGGCCGGTCACTCGTACCATGATATCGATCCATTGACCGACGCCGGCATTTTGTTTGAAGTAGGCCGGATCGACCATATTCATCGAACCAGTGTAGGCGATGTTGTCGTCAATCACGATGATTTTGCGATGCTGACGCAAGTCGAGTCGACGCAGGAAGATACGCCATGGGCTGACTTCCAGTGCCTGAATGACCTCGATACCGGCATTTTTCATCATTTTCAGCCATGAGCTACGGAAGAAGCGAGGGCTACCAGCAGAGTCCAGCAGCAGCTTAACGTCCACTCCCCGCTTTGCTGCGCGGATCAGGGCAGAGGCTACCGAGTCGGCCAGACCTCCAGGATGCCAGATGTAAAACACCATCCGGATGCTGGATTGTGCCTGCTCAATATCTTCAATGATGGAGTGCAGAATGTCATGAGGGGAGCTTTGCAGTGACAGCGTATTACCGCTCAATGCGGGTAAGCCGAGACGATTGTTACACAGTTCGTCAATACGGTAGATGTGCCGACCCATTCGTTCTGGGGTGTGGGCGTGGCATTCATTGAGCTGCGAAAACCAATTGGCAAACGGCGTAAACATCTCTTTGGCTCGATCGGCACGTTTGCGCCCCAGATTCAGTTCGCCAAACAAGAAGTAACAAGCGACCCCAACTACTGGCACGATGTAGATGATCATCAGCCAGGCAAGCGACACACTCACTGCACGCCGTTTAAACACCACGCGTAAGGTCACGCCGGCCACCAAAAGCCAATACAGACCAATACTTGCAAGGGTTAGAAAATGGTAAAACTTGTCCATTCCGCTCTCTGGAACTCCAATCAACAACTGGTTGAATAGTAAATCGAAACTCGGGGGAAAGGAATCACTACCTTAACCACCACTGTTAAGAATAGTAAGAATATGCAAAAGATTTTGTATGTTGCAAACTTGTAAAAAGTAGTGGAATATTTAACAATTGATTAAAAGTTCAGCATTTAAACTTGTAAAATTGATGTGTGTTGGAAAATTAGACTGCGCGGGCT
>NZ_WXWP01000248.1:0-10711 GCF_009904765.1 Vibrio sp. V39_P1S14PM300 | reverse complement strand
GAACACCTCGAGGGATGAGCGCGTTTCCGATGATTTATCTGCCAATGCCAAGAAAATTAACATCAATTAACATTGTTGATAAAACGTTAATTTGGGAATCATAGTTTTCATATTTGTTAACCATACTTTTGGGGTATGTTGACGGTGTGCGAAATGATGCCTCGACGTCTATTCTAACTCTTTATTAAATAGAATAAATTTGTAGACAATATCGAGAATCATTCTTGTTTTCTGTGAGTGTATTTGGGCAGTAGAGCCGTTGATCTGGCGCTGCGGTGAAAATGCACGATGGGAAATGGGATCAGGCCCCGTTGACTTTATTATTTGTTAATTGTTTCAATCACTTTGGATGTTTAGGTGCAACAAGGTGAGTCAAAGTGGTCAGGACCGTGATTTTTTGCCTAAACCATGTTCAAGTGCACACGACCACTTTGACTCAGATAGGTTATCCCCAGTGCAGCACCTGCCAGTTGGGGTGATCCGCATGGCGCACCAGTTGCTCGCATGGGTTGACCAGATAAGCAAAATCCGCGTGTTGACACAGCGGCAGATCGTTGATCGAATCGGTGAAGAAATGCACTTCGCTGTAGTTGTCAATGCTGTCAGCCAGCCATTGCTGTAAACGGGTGACTTTGCCTTCCCGATAGCTGGGAACACCGAGGATCTGGCTGGTCAGCTTCTGATTGTGTTCCACCAAATCAATCCCCAGTGCGTGACGTATTCCGATGCGTCGAGCGACCGCTTCTACCAGAAAGGTAACTGATGCTGAAATGATCACCATGTCGATGCCATCCCGATTCAATTCGGCTATCAGGGTTTTGGATTGAGGGAATTGTCTGGGCAGAATGTGAGTGTCCACACACTCGTCGACTAAGGCCAGCACTTCCGCTTTAGGCATCTCCAACAAGGGGGCCATGGAAAATTGCAGGTAATCTTCCATCCGCATTTCTCCTTTCGTGTACAGGGCCATCAGCCGCTGATCTTCGGTAAGGAAATCCGGCGCGGTGGCAATCCCTTTTTCAACCAGAAATGCATTCCACAGCATCGCACAGTCAGCGTTGATCAGTGTTTCATCCATATCAAAAACATAGAGTGGTCTGGACATGTTTACGCTCTCACTGGTTGAATCTCATTCAGGTTAAACAACAACTCCATTTCGCTGCCGTTGGCCAGCAGTCGTTCAGAAGAACGGTTGAGCAGATCGACCGTGAGTTCGCAGTCACCGACGTTGACCTGATACCGAATGACATTACCCAATAACTGATGGCGTTTAACAGTGGCGCGTTGCGGGGCTGAGATGTGGCTTCCATAATGTCGCCCCGCTTCTCGCACGTAAATGGACTCCGGACGAATCGCAACGTTCGATTGAGTATCCAGATTGAACAGCTGTTTGGCCTGCCGGGCATCCACCAGATTGTAATGACCCATAAAACCGGCGACGAATTCATTGGCGGGCTGAGTGTAGATCTGCTCCGGTGAACCCGCTTGTACAATCTCGCCTTGGTTCATCAAAAAGATCCGATCTGACAGAAGCATGGCTTCTTCCTGGTCATGGGTAACGAAAATTGTTGTCAGGTTGAGTTCTTTCTGGATATCGCGGATTTGTTGGCGCAAATGCTTGCGGATTTTGGCATCCAAAGCAGAAAGCGGCTCGTCCAGCAGTAAAATTCTTGGCTTGACCACCAGAGCGCGAGCCAGCGCGACACGTTGACGCTGGCCACCGGATAACTGATGCGGATACTGCTTTTCTTTGCCGTTTAACTCGACCAGTGCGATGACTTTGGCGGTTTCACGTTGAATGTGTTCAGGCGTGTGTTTGTGCATCTTGAGCCCGAAAGCGATGTTGTCTGCCACCGTCATATTAGGGAAAAGTGCGTAAGACTGGAACACCATGCCGATCCCGCGTTGCTGAGGAACCTGGTGAGTGATGTCTTCCCCATCCACACAAATGTTGCCTCCATCGACCGGGTTTAGTCCGGCAAGACTGCGCAGCAGGGTCGACTTACCACAGCCACTCGGGCCTAGTAGTGTCACAAATTCGCCCTGTTCAATGGTAAAAGCGATGTTGTCAAAAACGGTGTTGTCACCGAAGCGTTTGGTCAGTTGCTCGACCACGACATAACTCATAAAAAACTCCCGACTCAGCGCGATGGTTTGGAAAAGCGGCTGGCCAGCCATGTGAATAGGAAAATAAACAGGAAATAGGTCATGACCAGCGCTGAGGTAAAGTGTCCGCTGGTCTGACGCATGTTGTAGAGGTATATCTGCAAAGTTTCAAAACGGGTTCCGACCAGGATATTGGCGAAGACAAATTCGCCCAACAAGAAGGAAAATGACAGAAACAGTGACGCAAGCAGCCCCTTTTTCAAATTGGGGATCACGATCAGAAAAAATGCCTGACGGGTACTGGCACCGAGCAGGTGCGCTGCATCCATCAAATCGTGCAGATTGATGGCGGCGAAGCTGTTGGCGATGGCGCGGTACATAAATGGTAAGGCGATGGTGAAATAAGTGCCTATCAGTATCCAAGGCGTTCCGACCAGTGGAATCGTGCTGTCGGCATATAGTTGCAGCAAACCGACGGAAGAAACCACCGGCGGAACAGCAAACGGCAACAGGATCAGGACATTCATGAGTTTGTCCAGCTTAGGGAAATAATAAAAAACCACAAACATCGCGGGTAGAATCAATCCTACACTGAGCGCCAGTGCGGCGAGACAAATCATCAGGGAACGACCAAAAGCCGCCAGAAAGCGCTCGTCGGTCAGCAGGCGCATGTACCAGTCGAGCGTAAGGCCATCCGGCAGGATTGTCGCTCCCCAGCGCGATGACAAGGAGTAAATCAGTGTCGCCAGGATCGGGAGCAGCATTACACCGGCGATCGTGTACACCACGGCTTTATGGTACGTGTTTGAATGGTGTCGCATCAGTATTTCCCTCCCGTCTTACTTTTGCCGACCAACCATTGATTAATCAGGGTAATAAAAGCCAGCAGGGCAATCAGAATGACGGAGATGGCAGCCGCCAGGTTAGGCTCCAGGAACAGATCGCCGGAAACCAGACTGGCGATGCGCACGGTAATGACGTTGTAATTGCCTGATGTCAACGCGTAGACACTGGCGTACGCGCCGATGGCGTTGGCCAGCAGAATAATGAAAGTGCCGAGCAGAGCGGGCGAGAGCACTGGCAGGGCGACTTTGAACCAGTATTGCCGGGTGTTGGCGCCCAGCAGGGCCGCGGCTTCCTGCCAGTCATCACGCAGCGCATCAAAGGCTGGATAGAGCAGCAAGACTGCCAGTGGGATCTGGAAATAAATGTAGATCATCAGCAAACCCCATTTGCCGTACAGATTGAACTCGTCAATCAGCCCGGCTTGTTTCAGTAGCAGGGTCAGGGCGCCGTTCACGCCGAGAATGATAATGAAAGCGAAGGCCAGTGGTACACCAGCAAAGTTGCTGCTCATATTGGTAAACGCGATCACGCCATCACGCAAGCGAGAATCCACGTGTCGCAATGAGGCGACCAACAGCGCAGCGATCATCAGCCCGGCAAGGCTTGACCACAGCGCAAGCCACAGGCTGTTGCTAAAGCCCTGGAGCATAAAGGCGGAGTCGAAAATCTCTTGGTAATTAGCCAACGACCAGTCGCCGTCGTAGAGAAAACTGTTGATCAGCACCCACACCATGGGAGCGAGCTGAAACAGATAAAACACCAGCGCGAAAGGCACAAGCCACAAAGCGGGCTTGAGCTTTTTCCACTGGCGGGTAGCTGAGAATGCAGACGCGGGAGTGGTCTGCGTCACAACGGAACTGCTCATAATGCTAACAATGCCTGCGAGTAGGGTTTGGCGTGGTCCAGGTTCATCAGTTGGCAGACAACGCCGCACAACTCGGTTTGTTTAACCTGACAATCTTGATGGGTAAATTGGTCACCGATAACGAACAAGGGCACATCGCGCTCGTCGGCCAGGATCCCACCATGTGAGCGATCATTATTCATACCGTGATCGCTGGTTACCATCACCTGATACCCATCCGCCAGCCAGTTTTCGATGTAGTTTGACAGACAAATATCCGCACCGCGGGCACTGTTACGGTACTGGGGAGAATCCAGACCGAATTGATGGCCGTTGTCGTCAATGTTCATCGGATGGATCAGCAGAAAATCCGGGTTGTAAGTGCGGCGCAGATAATCGGCGTCTAAAAACAGCGCTTCGTCCGGATAGTGATCCCAGTGATAAAAGCAGCCGTGTTGAATATTCAGTGTTGCATCATGGGTAAAGCGATCGCGTATAGGATCAAAGGGGGCGCGGTTGTAGAGTTCACTGACCCAATGATAAGCCGCGGCTGCTGTGGTTTTCCCCTCGCGGCGTGCAAGGCTGAAAATAGAATCCTGATGCGACAGACGAACTATCTGATTATTGACTATCCCGCTTTCCACCGGTTTGACACCGGTCAGAATGCATTCGTACAGCGGGCGGGACATGGAAGGCAGTTCACACTGCAAAGGGTATAATGTCGCGCGTTGTTGCTCGATTAAACCGTTAAGGTAGCCCATGCAGTCACGGGCGACCTGATAGTTCAGTCCATCAAGCACAACAAGGATCACCTTATTGCTCATACAGACCTCTTATTGTTGGTGAATCAGCACGGATTCCTGCCATTGACGAGGCAGCTTACGAGCCGACCTTTCCCAGGCTTTGAAATCCGTTACCGGGTGAACATTGCCGTATTGATCGTTTGGCAGCAGTTTGTCTTGTACCGACTGAGGCAGCGTCACGTTGGTGCGGATCGGGCGGGCATAACCTTGCGCCAGGTTGATTTGCCCCTGATCGCTGAAGATGTACTCACGCGCCAGCTTGGCAGCACTTGGGTTTTTGGCGTACTTGTTGATGATGGTGGTGTAGCCAGAAATGACGGAGCCGTCCTGTGGAATGGTTACGGTAAAACGGCTGCGATCGATTTTGTCGCGATAGTTCAGCGCGTTGAAATCCCACAAAATGGCCACCTCCACTTCCCCTTTCTCCAGATTGGCAATACTTGGATCAGTGAATGACAGGCGGTTTTGTTTCGCCAGTTTAGAGAAAAACTCCAGCGCTGGTTTCAGGTTCGACTCATCGCCACCGTTGGCAAAGGCCGCTGCCAGCACCGCATTGTTGGCTTGCGCCGCGACACCTACGTCACCCACCGTCACTTTGTAATCACCTTTGAGCAGATCCTGCCAGCTTGTCGGCGCGCTTTTGACCAGATGGTTGTTGGTGATAAATGCAATCGTACCCGTGTAAGCCAGTGCCCAGTGACCGTCTTTGTCTTTGGCCCAGTCCGGAATATCATTCCACGTGGTCGGTTTATAGGGCTGTGTTACGCCTTTTTTAACGGCGACCCGAGCAAATGCAAAGCCTACATCGCCGATGTCCGCCGTGGCGTTCTTCTTCTCTGCTTCAAATTTCGCAATTTCCTGAGCCGAGCTCATGTCGGTGTCCTGATGTTTCAGGCCATACGTTTTTTCAAGATCCTGCCAAGTGTCTTTCCAGTTGGCCCAGCTGTCCGGCATGCCGACGCTGTAGACGGCGCCTTCTTGTTTCGCGGCGTTGGCCAGTGCTGCAACATCCGGGTCCTGTGCCAATACGCTTGTGGAAAGGGTTGCCGCGAGCAGTGTTGTGCTGGTCAGTAAAGTGCGGTTTCGCAACGTTTTCATTGTCTCTATCCTTCTGGACTAGGTCAGTAAGTTCGTTTTGTATCCTATGGAGACAATGTGACGCTTTAGGGGCGGATTTTTTACAGTTTTTATTAATTTATATGTCAGTTAATGGGTGTTGATGCTAAATGCAGGCATCAGTGGTTGTCATGAATCTGTTATCTGCCTGCCGTATGGTTGAGCGCGAATAACCATCTGGACTAGGTCAGCATGTCAACACAACCCCATACTCAACTTGGAAGAATTAAGGCCAGCCTGCGCGAGCAGATCCGTGGTGGCATTATGGCGAAAGGGCAGAAATTGCCTTCTGAACGCGAACTGAGCGAGCTGTTTGCCACCACACGCATCACACTGAAAGACGCCCTGATTTCGCTGGAGACCGAGGGACTGATTTACCGAGAAGAGCGACGTGGCTGGTATGTGTCGCCAGAACGCGTACGGTATAATCCTTTGTCTCGTGCCCACTTCCATCAGATGGTGCGTGAGCAGAATCGCATTGCCGAGACGCGCCTGATCGGTGTGCGCAGCGAAATGGCGCAGGGGGAATATGCCACGGCGCTGGAAATTAGCCGCATCACGCCGATTCACGTCGTTGAACGTCTGCGTCATATTGATGGCCGGCCCGTGCTATTTGTCGAAAACTGTCTCAAGGCCGAGCTGTTTCCCGATATTCTGACAGAAAATCTGACCGGTTCACTGACGGGTCTGTTTCACACCCGATATGGCTATCAGACGCACCGCTCGCGCTTTGACGTTATTCCCACGTCGGCGCCGGCTCGTGTGGCCAAAGCGCTGAATCTGGCCGAAGGTCAGCCTGTGCTGAAGATTTGCCGGGTTAATTATAAACAGGATGGCGTACTCATGGACTGTGAGCTTGAATACTGGCGGCCGGATGCCGTTATGATTCGGATTGACAGTGAAAATTGACAGAGGATACATACACGACGGTATACTGACTCAAAGCTTTCTGACTTGGAGTATGTGCTTGTTGTTTGATTATTTTCGCCGTCGCGGCTTACTGACCATTGTTAAATTAATGAATCCCGTTCTGCGCAAAGGCTACGGAAGTCGGGACTATTTTTCGGCCGGTCAGGTTGAGCAAAGTGCGTCGCAAGTCCGCTTGTCGCCGCGTCAGAAACGCTGGGCGGAGGCTCTGTATACCGAAAACGTGGACGATGCTGATAGGGCGCGCATTCGAGCACTGTTGTTTGGTGGGCATGCGTACTGCGCCAAAGACGTATTGGCTCTGGGACAGAGTGGTCGCTGGGGGGGAGGAAAGATGCAGGATGACACCGCACACTGGCACGGCATGAACAGCCGCTTCTGATTCGAGAACGGCAGAAATTTCTGATTTATTGACCTGGGCGTCAATAGCTGCTGTCGACATGACATACTATGCTGTCTTTATCGATGGATAATTGAGCGGTTTCCCATTGCAAGTACAGCGCAAAAACAAACAGATCAGCATTGCTTATGCCAAAGCCAAGAAGATCATTGTCCTCAATCTGAAAGGTGGGGTGGGCAAGTCTACCTTTACTGCGAGCCTGATCAGCAAATTGATCGCCCACCAGTTTAAGGTGGAGCTGGTGGACTTTGACCGCCAGCAATCTACTTATCATTGGGCAGAGCCCATCGAAGAGGTGCCTTGCCAGTCATACAATCCGGCGCTGCGCAGTCTGTCCAGCATTGCTCTCACCTTGCAGGTCAGTACCGATTCTGATTTTGTGGTGATCGATTCTCCGGCTAATTTCTCGGAAGGGGAGTTGGTGCGTTATCTACGCTACGTAGATTACATCGTGATCCCGATGCAACCGTCTCCCATTGATTTGCACGCCTCTCTGCCGTTCATCAGTACCTTGATTGAACAGCACATCTATAAGCGAAAGAAAATTCAGCTGGGCTTTGTCATCAATCGGTGTTTTCAGGAGGATGCTCGTTTGACCCGGGTGTTGTCTCTGCTGAAACTCTTTCGTCAGTTCAAAACCTTAGGGATAATGAGTGAATCTCATCAGTATCAGGAACCGTTTCACCACAAACACTTAGTGGAGGCGGAGGGTATCGACAGTGTACTTTGGCACAACGTCTTGAAATGGCTGGAATAGAGTTCGGGATCTTCCACCAGAGCAGTCCCGCTATGGGTTTTGATTAATTGCACGGTGTTTCTTTTGACACTCCTCTGACAATTTGAGCTAGATCACATTTAGTATATCTGCGTCTAAATTGTCGGGGGTATCCCAATGAAAACAGATTCATTTGATCCGGTGAGCAGCGCACCGTCATCGACAGAAGTTATCAACGCGAAACGCGCTTTTTTAAACGTCTTTTCTAACGTGGCAGTGATGGCGGTGATTGCCATTGCTGTGAATCTGATGCTTCGATTGGATGTCTATTATTTTGGCAACAGTATGCCAGAATTCTCATTCACTGAGGTGAGTCAGTTAGTTTGTCTGACCATTGCCTTCGGCTGTTTTGCCCGGATCGCGCATCATCGCCCGGATTTGAAACACGTGGCGGCTTTAGCTTGTGGTTTATTTGCCGTTATGTTCATCCGCGAAATGGATAATACGCTTGATACTATCGCACATGGGTTCTGGAAATATCCGGCACTGGTCGCTGCTGGACTGGCAATCAGTTATGCCTATTCCGCCAAAGAGCGTATTGTGAATCAAATGGCCGTGATGGCAACATCGCATGGCGTCAACTTAGTGGTATCAGGCATTGTGCTGTTAGTGGTGTTTTCACGCCTGTTTGGGACCGGTTCTTTCTGGCAAGCCGTCATGGGAGAAGATTACGTTCGCATGGTGAAAAGCATCGCAGAAGAGGGCACTGAACTGCTGTGTTACTCTCTGATTGCTTTTGCTTCGGTTAAAGCGTTACTGGGTTTTAAGACCAAGTAGACAAGCGTTGATATCGCAAAAACACCGCCCTTAGGGCGGTGTTTTTGTTTCAGGCGCTCAACTGCGGTCAGAACGCTGAGCCCGATCGTCTGGCTTATCGGCTTCGACGAGGTTTTCCAGCGAAGGAACGTGTTTGATCAGCAATGATTTGAGCTTGGCGGGTGTCACGGGTTTCGACAGGAAATCGTTCATTCCGACGTCAAAGCAGCGTTGCTTGTCCTCATGAATGATATTCGCGGTCAGGGCAATAATCGGAATGTGCTCAGCCCATTCGCACTCCGCGCGAATTCTCTGTGTCGCTTCATAACCATCCATCACCGGCATCTGACAGTCCATGAGAATCGCATCATAAAGTTGATCATGACAACGTTCGAGCGCGATTTGACCGTTCTCAGCAACGTCGACTGAGATGCCCATGTTGTTGAGCATGATTTTTACCACCTTCTGGTTTACCTGCGTGTCTTCCACCACCAGCATCCTGATTGGAGAGATCGTCACTTCCGCACTGGCTTCTGCTGAGTTCAACATGCTGTTGCGTGGAAAGGTAAAGACCTGTCCTGCATTGGGTTCTTCTGGCGCGTTCATCTCAGAGGCGCGTTGGAGCGGTATTTCAAAATAGAAACAGCTGCCGAGTCCAAGTTCACTCACCACGCTCAGCTCGCCGCCCATCTTCGAAATAATGTTGCGACTGATCGCCAGACCCAGTCCAGTCCCCCCATACTGACGGGTGGTACTGCCATCGGCTTGCTGGAACTTGTCGAAGATCACGTCGATGTTGTTTTTATCGATCCCGATACCTGTATCTCGGACTTCAAACCGGAGCCGCTCTTGCTGCTCGTCTGTGTACAGTAAACGAGCTTCAAACTGAACGTACCCGTTGTGGGTAAATTTAATCGCATTCCCCAATAGGTTATTGAGGACTTGTTTCAGCCGGGTCGGGTCACCAATGATGGAGGTGGGAATCGTCGGGTCGATAATGCATTCAAACAGCAGGTTTTTCTCCTGAGCTTTGACTTTGAAGACGCCCGCTTGTTTGCGGATCAGCTCATGCAGGGCAATCGGAATGTGTTCCAGCTCCAGTCGCCCGGCTTCGATTTTGGAAAAGTCGAGAATGTCATTAATCACATCCAGCAGGTTGTTGGATGAGGTGTTTAGCACCTCCAGATACTCTTTTTGCTTGGAGGTGGCGTCCAATTCTTGTAATAAGGCCGATATACCGACGATGCCATTCATCGGGGTGCGGATCTCATGGCTCATATTGGCAAGGAATTCGCTTTTTTTCTGGTTGGCGACTTCGGCTTTCTGTTTCGCCAGAATCAGATCATTGTAGTTGGACTCAAGTCGCTCAACACATACGTTGTATTTCTCAGTCAGTGTGGTCAGTTCATCTTTAAACAGGCGTTTGGGAGGGGGAATGGCGCTTGGAGTCGGGCCGCCGCGGAAATCGCCCATGGCTTGTGTCAGCTCTGAGATCGGATGAATGATCAGTTTTAGAATAATGAACAGCAGAGCGGCAACCAAGGAGAAGGTTTCCAGTACGGTGATCAGGGTCTGGATCCAAAATTTACGAACCAGAGACGCATAGACCGAAGTCATGTCTATCTGCACCAGCAAAGTACCGAGGTCGTAGGTGTTTTTGCCCAAGTTGTGGGTGATGGGCCAGGAGTTCTCTATCTTTCTTCCGGTGACTCTTTCACCAAATGTGATGGTCGTTCCAAAACTGTCATTCACTTCGATATACGCGACGTCCGGATGCTGGAGAATACCTTGCGCTTGCGTGGCTAACTGATCACGATCTTCCACCCACAAGCTACTGCTGATACTCGACAAGTAGCTGTCTTTGATCAGTGCCATGTTTTGGCTGAGTTCTTTTAACTCATGTTTGTAGTCGAGGTAAAAGCTGGCGCCGGCGTTAAACAGAGCAAAAATACAACTCACAAGGATAGTGACGAACACAAGTTGTTTATCAATGCCTAAACGCCTTGGCCGGCGCAATTTCTGCCCCATATGCAATCAATGTGT
Source organism: Vibrio sp. V39_P1S14PM300 (assembly GCF_009904765.1). Taxonomy (NCBI): domain Bacteria; kingdom Pseudomonadati; phylum Pseudomonadota; class Gammaproteobacteria; order Vibrionales; family Vibrionaceae; genus Vibrio; species Vibrio sp. V39_P1S14PM300. Next base: position 95 of record NZ_WXWP01000248.1, on the reverse strand, counting down.
ATTCAATGAATGTATACTCTAAAGATAGTCGTAAAAATACATTAGTAAACTATTCTTATCCCAATACTCTCAAATACATGGAGGTAGAATGAGAA
>NZ_WXWP01000368.1:0-10747 GCF_009904765.1 Vibrio sp. V39_P1S14PM300 | reverse complement strand
TAACGATACTGTCCAAACGGCTGCATAAAGTTTTTACATAATTCAAACCGGATGGATTCTCTGTCAGGGGGCTGGCACGATATAATGTCATTCGTCAGTGGTGAACGGTGATCCGCCGTTCGGCGCTCACTCACTCAACAAAAACAATAAAGGGAGAACGCGTGGACGCAACGACAATTAACAGTTTCTTTTTGATCGGCGCCTTGCTGATCGCTTTGAGTGTGTTACTCAGCCCGGTGTCATCCAAGCTGGGTATACCAATCCTGTTTCTGTTCCTGGTGGTCGGTATGCTGGCCGGGGAAGACGGACCGGGGGGCATTCTGTTTGATGATTACTCCGTGGCGTATCTGGTCAGTAATCTGGCGCTGGCGGTGATTTTGCTCGATGGTGGGATGCGCACCCGGGTGTCCAGTTTTCGCGTGGCCTTGTGGCCATCGGTGTCGCTGGCGACGCTCGGGGTGGCGATCACCACCGTCTTGACTGGCTTGATGGCCACCTGGCTGTTTGACTTGCATCCGTTGCAGGGGATTCTGGTCGGGGCGATTGTCGGCTCAACCGACGCCGCGGCGGTGTTTTCGCTGCTTAAAGGGCGCAGCCTCAACGAACGGGTCGGAGCAACGCTGGAGATTGAATCGGGAACCAATGATCCGATGGCGGTATTTCTGACCGTAACGCTGATTGCGATTCTCGGCCAGCCGGGCGCAGAGTTGAGCGCAGGCTTTCTGGCACTCAGTTTTGTCAAGCAGTTCGGCATCGGCGCGCTGATGGGCCTGGCCGGTGGTTGGGGGCTGTGGCGGGTGATCAATCACAGCAAACTGCCGGACGGGTTGTATTCGATTCTGACCGTCAGTGTCGGCCTGATCATCTTTGCCAGCACCAATGCTCTGGGGGGCAGCGGTATTCTGGCGATTTATCTGGTTGGTTTGTATTTGGGCAACAAACCCACTCAGGGAAAATATTCGATTCTCAATGTCTTGGATGGCATGACCTGGCTGAGCCAGATCGGCATGTTCCTGGTCCTGGGACTGTTGGTGACCCCATCCAACCTGCTCGATATTCTGCTGCCGGGCCTGGCGTTGGCTTTTGGTATGATTCTGTTTGCCCGTCCGCTGTCGGTGTGGATCAGCCTGGCGCCGTTCCGTTTCAAACCGCGCGAGAAATGGTTTATTTCCTGGGTGGGGCTGCGCGGAGCGGTGCCGATCATTCTGGCGGTGTTCCCGATGATGGCCGGGCTACCGGATGCGCAGCTGTACTTTAATCTGGCGTTTTTCGTCGTCTTAGTATCGCTGTTCCTGCAGGGCGGTACTCTGACCAAAGCCGCCGCGAAAGCCAAAGTCGAACTGCCTCCGCGGCCAGAGCCAGTCTCACGGACCGGCGTGGAGATCTTCCCGACCAGTGAGTGGGAACTGTTCGTGTACAAAATGAAACCGGAAAAGTGGTACATCGGTGAGCCGCTGCGTTCGCTGTTTATGCCTGAGGGAACGCGGATTGCGGCGATTTTCCGCGAGCGGCAGTTGATTCACCCGAGCGGTAGCTCCAAGTTGCATGAGAATGACGTCCTGTGTGTGCTGGCGCAGGAGAAAGATCTTGAGGCGCTCAGTCAGTTGTTCAGTGAAGCGCCGGAAAAACCGGAACTGGTGCGTTTCTTCGGCGATTTCTTCCTCGATGGGGCGACGCAGTTGAGCGATGTGGCAGGGTTGTATGGGCTGGAGCTGGATGAAGAGAGCCAGAGTATGAGCCTGACGGATCTGGTGCATCAGCAACTGGGTTCGACCCCGGTGATCGGCGATCACTTTGAATGGAACGGACTGTACTGGGTGATTGCCGAGGTGGCGGACGGTGATGTCATTAAAGTCGGTTTGCGTCTGCCAGAGGAAGAGGCGTCTTAAACCTCTCCCAGTTCATTGAGCAGGATGACGGCCTGGGTCCGATTTTTGACCCCAAGCTTGCGGAAAATGGCGGTCATGTGCGCTTTGATGGTGGCTTCAGACACATTAAGTTCGTAAGCAATTTGTTTGTTGAGCAGCCCGTCAGAGAGCATCCCCAGCACTTTATACTGCTGCGGGGTCAGGGTGGCGATTTTCTCCGCCAGATCGTTGCAGGCGGCATTACTGGTCAGCAGGCCTTCCGGGAAGAACGGGTCACCCGCCAGAACCTGATTCAAGGCACTGACCAACTCGCGCATGTCACTGGATTTGGGAATAAAACCGAACGCGCCGTGGCTTTTCACCTGAGTGACGACCGCCGGTTCTTCACTGGCGGACACCACCACAATCGGCAAATCCGGGTATTCCGCCCGTAATTGGATCAGGCCGGACATGCCGTTGGCACCAGGCATTTTCAGATCGAGCAGTAACAGATCCGGTTCGTCTTCACGGGCCAGCAGATTGAGCAGAGCGTCGAGGGAATCCGCTTCCAGCAGATTGGCTCCGCTGACGGCCATATGAACGGACTGAAATAAGGCGTTCCGGAACAAAGGATGGTCGTCGGCAATGATGATGGTGTAAGTCGAATCCATGACGTTAATTACTTTTGACATTTTGGTTAAAGAAATTATTGTCCCGATCCCGCTGGTGGACAATATCTATCCGCTAAAAGTCTGAACTGAATCGACTTTTATAGTGAACGCTTGAGAGAAACCGGCCCGCAGACGTTTAAAGCGACCGTCAGGTCACATCTGCGGGCACCGGGCAGGTTAGAGCTGATGCGCGTTGAGGTGGTCTAAAAATGGCGCCGCTTTGACAAAACCGGTCAGGCGTGCGTTTGACACCCGTTCCCCTGCGGCGTTCCAGAACTCAATGGTTGGTAATCCCAGCACATCCATCTGTTTGAGCAGTGCAATGTCGTCGGGCAGGCTTTTGGTCACATCAGCCTGCAACAGCACAAAGTCTTTGAGTTTGGCTTCCACTGCCGGGTCATGGAAGGTGTACTTTTCAAACTCCTTACAAGCCACACACCAGTCGGCGTAGAAATCGAGCATCACAGGTTTGCCCGCCGCTTTTGCCGCCGCCAGTTCACGATTCAGATCCTCCACGCTGGCGATGCGTTTAAAGCTGATGCTGGGCTGAGCTTGCAACTGCCCAGAGCCCTCGCCCAGCCAGTGACTGAGCAGCGGCTGGGCAGAGGCCAGCAGACCCAGAATGGCCACCACGCCGATCAGGCTTTGCTTCCATCCCCCGAAAGTCAGGTTGTTCTTAAGGTGATACAGCCAGCTGAATGCGGCGATGCCGAGCAGAGACCACAGCGTGGTGCTCCATGCTGAGGGAAGAATGCGTTCCAGCAGGAACAGCGGTGCCGCCAGCAAAACAAAGCCAAACAAGGTTTTCACTCGTTCCATCCAGTTGCCGGCTTTTGGCAGCAGTTTGTTGCCAAACACGGCGACCAAAATCAGCGGGATCCCCATGCCCATCGCCAGAGCGTACAGGGCGACCGCACCCGTCAGTAAATCCCCGCTTTGGGCGACGTACAGCAAGGCGCCGGACAGGGGCGCCGTAGTGCAAGGTGAACACACCAGTCCAGAGATGGCGCCCATGGCAAACACACCGGCACTGCTGCCGCCCTGTTGCTTGTTACTGAGGTTGTTGAGCCAGGTCTGAAGGGCACTCGGCAGTTGCAGGGTATAAACACCAAACATCGACAGTGCCAGTGCAACAAACAACCCGCTCAGAGTAATTAAGACGTACGGGTGTTGCATCGCTGCCTGAAATTGCATTCCGGCCGAGGCGACCACCAGACCGAGCAGGGTGTAGGTCAGGGCCATGCCCTGGACATAGACGAAGGCCAGCCCCAGTGCGCGTTTATGGCTGAGCTTGCCACTGCCGAGCACAATACTGGTCAGGATCGGGTACATCGGCAGCACACACGGGGTAAATGCCAGGCCCACGCCAAGGGCAAGAAACAGCAACGGCGTCCACCAGTTATCGGCCAGAGCGCCGGCCAGGCTGCTCTCTTGCGATTGGGGAGCGTCCTGAGTGATGACTGCGGTGTCGAGCGGCGTTACCTGCGGGTCTGGCGTGCTGACAACCGATGGTGTTGTCGTCGCGGCGGTGTCGCTAAACGGTTGTAGTTTAACGATCCGGGTTTCCGGTGGATAACAGAACCCGGCTTTGGCACAGCCCTGATACTGCACCATCAGTTGTGCGCCGTCTTGGTACTGACTCAGCGGCACTTCGATCATGATCGGCGTTGTATAGATTTTCACCTGACCGAAGAACTCGTCCTCGTAGGGCTGACCTTCGCGCATCTCAATCGATCCGACCGCGACCTTATCCCCGGAGACGGAAATCCGCTCCTGATAGAGGTAATAGTCCGGCTTAACCTGCCAGTCGAGATAAACCCGGTTGCCCTCTTGTTCAAAGCGGAAAGGGAAGGCCTGATCGACCGGGACAAAGGTGTTGTTGCTGGCACCAAAGCTCGGCGTGTTGCTGTTGTTGAACAACGACGCGTGAGCCGGTAAAGAAAGCAATGAAAAAACAAACAGTAACAGTGAAATTGCGTAGCGCATATAACCGGGCCAAATGTAAGACTTACCGGGTATGTTATACCCAAGTGCGGTGGAGTTAAACTCACTCGGCAAACGCCGGGACTCTTTCATTCAGACCGCTGAGGTGACGAATTAGTTTCATACGCGGGTTAATCGAGAGATCAAAAAACCGCAGCATGGGCTGCGGTTTTACGTTACATCACGCCCAGGCGGGCTTTGACTACCCGTTCGCAAGCGTCAATGCGGTCGGTGTCTTTGGGGATGATGATCACCGTATCGTTACCGCCTACGGTGCCAAGAATTTCGGTATGGGGATCGATGTCAACCAGACGAGCCACCAACTGAGCACTGCCGGGGTGGGTTTTGACCACCACGATGGACTGGTTATGGGTGATGAATTCGATTTGTGAGGCGATCGAAGACTCAACCCGCACCGGGGCGTTTTCGACCGTGATGCAGTACACTTTTTTGCCGCAGGCATTCTGGACTTTGACGACGCCAAGCTGTGACAGCAGGCGAGAGACCGTCGACTGGCTGATCCCTTCGTAGCCAATGTCGATCAGCTTTTCGCGCAGTTCGTTCTGGGTACTGAAACTCTGTTGTTGTAATAGCCGTTTGCAGGCGGTGGCAAGCGTGTGATCATCTGCGGTGCCCAATGCCTCGGGGTGCATTATATCGTTCACGGGCAACTCCTTGGTTAAGACGTTACTGAATAATATCCATCCTTGTGGGTAATAAACTCCTTCCATTGTGGAGCTGACCGGATAGAGGCTGAACCATACTGGTGATGGCTTAATTATTATTGTGCTGAAGAGTTTACCATTAAATAATGTGTGGCTTTTTGAATGAGATCACCAAATAAAAATCTATAATATTGCCGATAAAATGGTGAATTATTCTGATGTGGTTGGATAATTATTCCCTGCCGGGCATAACTATCCAACCGAGTTGGTCAGGCGGATGGGAGACGCCTGACAGGGCAGGCTTAGCGCGATTCAGTCATAATTTCGCGTGAGAATACTTTTTCACAATAGTGACACTTTAGCTGCACGTTATCGCTTTTTTGCTGCACTTTGAATCGGCTTTCTACCGGTTCACCGTGTGAGATGCAGTTGCTGTTCGGGCAGGCGAACACACCGTCAATTCGCTCCGGCAAGGTCAAGGTCAGCTTGTTGACCACCTGATAGTCTTCAATCTGGTTCACGGTGGCATGCGGGGCATACAGCGCCAGCTGATTGGCCTGATCTTTGGTCAGAAAGACGTTTTCAATTTTGATCAGATCTTTGTGTCCAAGTGCCGATGATGGCAGGTTTAGGCCAATGGTAATGCGCTCGCAGTGATCATGCATGCGGAACAACTGAAGGATCTTGATCCCGATGTTGGCGGGCACGTGATCGATGACGGAACCGTGGCGAATCGCTTCAACCTGCAATTGATTTTGTTTGACCATGTTTATCTCTCCTCCCGCTTACAGATTTTCATTCAGAACCAGCGCCAGCAGTGCCTGGCGTGCGTAGACCCCGTTTTCGGCCTGCTCGAAATAATAGGCGTGCGGGGTTTTGTCGACGTCGGTGGTAATTTCGTCCACCCGTGGCAACGGGTGCAGAACTTTCAGATTACTGCGCGCTTCTTTAAGCGTTTCCGCTGTCAGAATGTAGGCTGACTTCATGTGGGCGTATTCAGACTCATCGAAGCGTTCTTTCTGAACCCGGGTCATGTAGAGAATATCCAGCTCCGGCACCACTTCTTCAATGCTGGTGTGCAGGCTGTAGCGGATGCCGTGCTCGTCGAGTTCTTCGCAGATGTAATCCGGCATCGCCAGCACTTCCGGCGCGATGAAGAAGAAACGCACGTTGTTGAACTTGGACAGCGCCTGAGTCAGGGAATGCACGGTACGGCCGTATTTCAGATCACCGACAAACGCAACGTTGAGGTTGTCTAGGGTGCCCTGAGTCTCGTAAATCGAGAACAGATCCAACAGCGTTTGGGTCGGATGCTGATTGGCACCATCACCACCGTTGATCACCGGCACGCCGGCAGAAAACTCAGACGCCAGACGGGCTGCACCTTCTTGCGGATGACGCATGACAAACGCATCGATGTAAGAGGCGATCACCTGGACCGAGTCGGCCAGCGTTTCGCCTTTCTTCGCCAGTGAGGTGTTACCGCCGTTGTCAAAGCCAATCACACTGCCACCCAGACGCTGGACGGCGGTTTCAAATGACAGGCGAGTACGGGTGGACGGCTCAAAAAAGCAGCTTGCGACCACTTTGTTTTTCAGCAGTTCCGGGCGGGGTTCCGCTTTGATTTGGGCTGCGGTATCGACAATCAGTTCCAGTTCGCTGCGGCTCAGCTCTGGAATGGAGATGATGTGTTTGTTGAACAACGAATGCGCCATGGCGTGTCTTCCTCCATTAACTTACGGCCAAAAAAAAGCCCCCTGAAATAGGAGGCTTCAATCATGATCAGCAATAAAAAATAACACGGCCGTCAACGCCGCATTCGGGCGTGGGCGAGACAACGAGTTGTCGTAAGCGGACCGGGTCATTTTTCATCACTCTGTAGACAAATTGCGAAGGATTATACGCGCTAAATCCCGCCTTGCAATACCTTGGCTAAAGTATTCATTTTATGGAATTTTATGCGAGATTTTGCTTGGTTTTTCTGCGCTTTTAAACATTTGGCACATAAGAAAAAGCGGCGCCGATGGCGCCGCGTTATGCGAGCTGGGAATGAAAAAAAATGCGGACTTTATTCAGGTCGGATTGAGGGTTTCGGTCCTGAGTGCCGCCCGCATTTTTCCCTGCCGTGAGTCTGTGAAGGATCAGTCACCTAATGTCGCCACCATGATGGCCTTGATGGTGTGCATGCGGTTCTCTGCTTCGTCGAAAACGATCGAATAGTCGGACTCAACCACGTCGTCGGTGACTTCACAACCTTGTTTCAGCACAGGGTACTCTTGTGCCAGTTCTTTACCGACGGTGGTGTCTTCACCGTGGAACGCCGGCAGACAGTGCATGAATTTGACATGTGGGTTACCTGTGGCCTTGATGACCTCCATATTGACCTGGTAAGGCAGCATCAGATTGATGCGCTCAGCCCAGGCTTCTTTGGCTTCGCCCATGGAGACCCAGACGTCGGTGTACAGGTAGTCACAACCCTCTACGCCTTCTTTCACGTCTTCGGTCAGGGTGATTTTGGCGCCAGTTGCAGCGGCGATATCGCGGCATTCCGCCACCAGACTCTCTTCCGGCCAGTACTGTTTTGGTGCAACCAGGCGAATGTCCATGCCCATTTTCGCTGCGCCGACCATCAGAGAGTTGCCCATGTTGTTGCGCGCATCACCAAGGTAGGCAAAGCGGATTTCGTGCAGTTGTTTGCCACGGCCGTGCTCTAACATGGTCAGGAAATCTGCCAGGATCTGAGTCGGGTGGAACTCGTCGGTTAGACCGTTCCAGACCGGTACACCAGCGTGAGCGCCCAGTTCTTCGACGATGGACTGGCCAAAGCCGCGGTATTCGATGCCGTCATACATGCGGCCCAGTACGCGAGCGGTGTCTTTCATCGATTCTTTATGACCGATTTGAGAGCCGCTGGGGCCCAAGTAAGAAACCTGGGCGCCCTGGTCAAATGCTGCCACTTCAAAGGCACAACGGGTGCGAGTGGAGGTTTTTTCAAAGATCAGCGCAATGTTTTTGCCTTTCAGGCGGGGCTGTTCATAGCCGTTGTATTTGGCTTTTTTCAGCTCCATGGACAAATCCAGCAGGTGTTGAATTTCACGTGGTGTGAAGTCCAGGAGTTTCAGGAAGTTACGGTTACGTAGATTGAAAGCCATGATGAGATCCTCATGTTAGGCGCCTTCCCACGAGCAGGGTACAAAGTAAGAAAGCGCAAATAATTGGTTGATAGTCGTTAATATTGTGCTGCTTAATCCCGGGTGATGTTGGTGCCCGCCTGGCCGTGCAGAATGCGCAGACCATCTTCCAGTGCACCGATACCGACGACTTTGCCGCCCTGGCGGATGAATTCGCACGAAGCTTCGATTTTGGGGCCCATGGAGCCGGCATCAAATTGATATTGCGCCAGTTCAGACGGGGTAGTGTGGCGCAGTGCTTGCTGAGTGGGGGTGCCCCAGTCGAGGTACACTGCGTCGGCGTCTGTCAGGATCAAGAGCGCATCGGCATTCAGTTGTTTGGCCAGAAACGCCGCCGACATGTCTTTATCGATCACCGCTTCCACACCGACCAGTTTGCCGTTTTCACGTTTCACCGGGATGCCACCGCCGCCGGTACAGATCACCAGGTGGCCTTCGTCGATCAGTTTGGTGATCGCGTCATGCTCGATGATGCCCGTCGGCTGTGGGCTGGGAACCACTCGGCGGAAGTGCTTGCCGTCTGGTTTGACCGTCCAGTGATACTTCTCCGCCAGTTCGCGCGCTTCCGCTTCTTCATAGATAGGGCCGATCGGTTTGGTCGGGTCGGCAAACGCCGGATCATTGGGATCCACACTCATTTGCGTCAGCATGCAGGTGACGTTGGTGTCTGGCATCTGGTTTTTGAATTCCTGCATCAACATGTAACCGATCATGCCCTGAGTTTCACTGCCGAGGACATCAAGGGGGTAAGGGGCGACTTTTTTGTACTCCAGACCCTGCAACGCCAGCAGACCAACTTGAGGCCCGTTGCCGTGCACCAGCACCACGTTGTATTGTTCGGCAATTTTCGCGATGGTGTTGACCGCGATTTCAATGTTATGACGCTGAACGTCGGCTTCCAGTGGCTCACCGCGACGCAGCAGGGCATTGCCACCCAGAGCTACAACTACCGTTTGTTTAGTCATACGTTTGTCTCTTCTTCATGCCGGGGACTAAGCCCCGGCGAGATTGTTACCATCAGACGGGATCAGATGCCGTCACGTTCAATTGGGCAGCTCATGCAGCGTGCACCGCCACGACCACGGCCCAGTTCGTCGCCTGGAATTGGCAGAACAGTGATGCCAGCTTTGTCGTATTTTTCGTTGGTGTAGGTGTTGCGTTCATAGCCGATGACCACGCCCGGTTTAACGGTTAAGACGTTGTTGGCGTCGTTCCACTGTTCACGCTCGGCCTCGAAACTGTCACCACCTGTGGTGATCATGTTGAGTTTGTCGATGTTCAGAGCCTGTTCGATGGTACGAATGTAAGACGATTGCTGCGTCGCTTTGACGTGGCCGGATTCGTCACCGGTCAGACTCCAGCAGTTGACGTCATCCGGGATCACGTTCGGATAAACGGAGAACGTGTCTTCACGCATATGCGTCATCACGGTGTCCAAGTGCATGCACGAACGATCTTTGGGAAGCTCAAGAGCAATCACTTCTTTCGCCTGACCATGTTTGAATAAGCTGGAGGCCAGTTGCTCAACCCCTTGCGCTGTGGTGCGTTCGGACATGCCGATCAGCACGGCGCCGCGGCCAATCACCAGCACGTCCCCGCCTTCGATGGTGGATTTGTCGTAGTTGCGTTGTTCGTCACCAAAGTACTTAATGAAGTCCTGACCCGCGAAGGTAGGGTGCCAGCGGTAAATGGCCCGCAGATGGTTGGTTTCACGTTGGCGTGCCACTTTGGCCATCGGGTTGATCGAGACACCGCCGTACACCCAGCAGGACGTATCTCGGGTAAACAGATGGTTTGGCAGTGGCTTGATGATAAAGTCGGTGGGCTTGTGCATTGCCTGCAGCATAGACGACGATTTGATGGGCATGTCTGCATAAGCCAGGCCGCCTGTCATGATTTTCGCCAGCTCAATATGTGGCAGATCGCCCAGGTAGCAGCGCAGATCGTTCGCAAACGCCGGGCCGAAGCGGTAGTCGGATATCTGAGTGTGTAGCAGCCATTCTTTGGCTTCCGGTACGTCCAGCGTTTCCGCCAGCAGGTTGGTCAGCAGCAGAACTTCGACACCCTGGTCGCGCAGTGTCTGGGCGAACACATCGTGCTCTTTACCTGCCCGTTCGATATCCAGGACATCATCAAACAGCAAATCATGACAGTTGGATGGGGTTAAGTGACTGAGAGCGCGTCTTGGACGATGGATTAAAACGCGACGTAGTTGACCGATTTCTGAACCTACATATAGCTTACTCATGATGGTCTCTCTCTTATTTCTGAATTTGTTCTTATTGCTAAAAACAAATATTTATTTCGTAGGGAAGAATTGAGTGAATTTAATTATTCACTTATTTGTTCTGAAATTCATATTACGCCCCATGCAGGGGGAATCTTAGAGG
>NZ_WXWP01000019.1:0-10839 GCF_009904765.1 Vibrio sp. V39_P1S14PM300 | reverse complement strand
TCAATCAAAGAAGCAGTGATAGAGACTCAACAGCAAGATCTACAAAGATTTGTTGATAGCTATCGCCAGTCTAAGCAATCAGCAGACTAAAGTAACACATCTTGCTTTGCCAGCGGATCGTTTCTCGTGGTGATGTTTGTTGAGCCTGAGGATGGGTTTGTCTAAAATAGCAGGTTCTTTATCTATTTCAGGTCATCAATATGAGCGAAAATAACGCAAAACCAGCTTTGCCAGATCGTCTGGCGGGTAACCCTCGTAGCCCACACTTTGTTGCTGAGTGTTTTGAACACCAGATCGGTATTCGTCTGAATGGCAAAGAGCGTACGGATGTTGAAGAATATTGTGTCAGCGAAGGCTGGGTAAAAATCGCATCTCCTAAATCTCGTGATCGTTACGGTAATCCAATGCTGATCACCCTAAAAGGTGAAGTGGAAGCATTTTACAAATAAAGCCCTGCTTCCACTCTTGTCGTTTCACACATAGAGCGGCCCCCGTTCTATGCTTTGTTCTTGCCGCCTTTATTGCACCTCCCCCAAGATTTTGCGCTCAATCCCTGTATCAATACGGCTTTGTAAATCGACTCAATCGCTTTCTGGTATCGCTAATATCATTGTGGCGGTTGTGTGTATATGCAATTGTATGTATCTTTGCGTTTTTTATCTGTCTGGATTATGAAATGCGACAAATACTTAGGGAAAAGATCATCGCTGTATGCAATAAGAAAATCAGTCAAAAAGGCGAGCAGGTCGGTGTGTCGTTCTATGCTTTCTTTGCAAATAGAAACGATGACCCAGAGCTGTTGATGGAAGTGGCTACCTGGTGGATACAAACTCATCAACTGGATCATTTTGAAAAAGCGCGCAAAGTGATTGAGCTGGTTACATCCGGACGTTAGGTTATGGATACCCAGTTGTGGCTGGTTGACTACCCAGAATGTTGCTGTAGATGCTCATCGGCCACAAGCCAGTGTTGGGTAACGCAACTGGTCCAGATGTCGTGATCTTATATCGTCAGTACGGTGACGTCGTGCCGAACGCCGACGCTTAGTTGAGGTGATTGTGCGGATGAATTCGAAAGCGCTGTTTGGTGTGGTGTTAATTGTAGCGGCAGCTCTGAAATGTGCTCAGGCGGTGTACCGTCAGGCTCAAAATACAGACATGTTGCAACAGGTGAAAGCAGATGTCCGTGGTATTGTCACTGAGGTTGACGAGAGGGTGAGCGTGGATCATGTGTCTGGTGGTTACCACCTGATTACCGTGGTGTTTTATGCCGGTGAGCCTGGCTTGAGTCCGCTCAATTTTGAGCCTCAGCGTTTACTTCGGCGCGCTCAGTTGGCACTTTGTGAGCGTCACAACTTTTCTCAGTTTAGCTCTCTCGATTACCGCATATCATTAGCATCAGGCTCAAAGGACCGCTCCGAACCTGTCGTAATGACCCAAACGGATTGTGAGAATAGACATCAGATTGCCGGCGGAGTCTAGCAGGGTATTCAAATCAAGGGTGGGTTGATGGATAACATGAAAAAACGGGGTGTGGATGAGCAGGGCTTTGTGTTCAATGTCTGCCATCCGGAACGAATACAAACAGAGTTTCGTGTTGTGGTGGACCAAGCCGTAGCGCAATTGCTGAGCACCTTTCGCACCGCAATACACAGTATTTACTTGTACGGTAGTGTTGCCCGCGGGGAAGCAAAGCGGTGTCACTCTGATCTTGATATGTCGGTGGTTTTTTGCGCGCCTCTAACGGAGCAAGATCACAAGCGTCTAAAACAATTGTCTTTGGCTTTGACGGAAGGATTTCCCCTCATCACTAAGGTCGACTTTGACCCAGGTCATTTGGCAGAAGTTCTGCATCCGCAAGAAAAGTTTCGCTGGCAGTTCTGGCTCAAACACTGTTGTTGCTGCCTATGGGGAAAAGATCTTGCACTCGGTTTTGAGGCTTGTAGGCCAAATTTAGCCATTGCTTGTGCGCTGAATGAAGATTTACCAGAAATGGTGGTGATGCTGAATTCTGGATTAAATGAAGATAACGCAAGCACCAGAGGAAGAGTTTTAGCGAAGAAGTTGCTTCGTAGTGCCTGTGGGTTACTGGTGGAGCAACATCGCAGCTGGCTGGTGGAGCCGGAAGAGTGCGCGGGAGTGATCCGTCGTTATCAGCCTCACTATGAACCGGGAGTTGAGATGGCGCTCATGATTTTGAGAAAAGAAACCGCCACGGTCAACGAGGTAGTACAATTGAGTGCCAGTTTTGCGCAGCCACTGATTGAAGAATATCGGCGAATTACGCACAATAATTTGTGATAACGCGACAGTGTGAGAGCCGCGACATCAGCGCGGTGCAATGGAACGCCAAGGTCAATCAAAGACAAGGAAGAGTATGTTCATACCAAAGAACATGGTGATGTCGGTTGACAACGCCATCATTGATTTTATCGCCCACCATGGTTTTGCTCTGATGGTTTCGCCCACTCAGGAAGCGACACATTTACCGCTGATACTTGAACCTTCAGAGGGGCCAAAAGGGGTCTTGTATGGGCATCTGGCGAAAGCCAATCCACATTGGAAACAGTTGTCAGGTCAGCGGGTATTGATCGTCTTTCAAGGGCCGCATGCCTATATCTCTCCGACCTGGTACCGGCGAAAACCGGCAGTGCCAACCTGGAATTATGCCGCCGTGCACTGTTACGGTACCGTTGAGTTTCTCGATGCGTCGGAAACTCTGGCATCACTCGAACAATTGACCGCCAAGTACGAGCCTGAGTTATTACACGCCAACGATACGATGCCCGATGAGTTTGTTGATAAGCTCTCCCACGCTATTGTCGGAATTCGCATCGTGCTGGACGACATTTTGGCTAAAGAGAAGCTGGGTCAGCATCGAAGTCAGGACGATCAGCAAGGTGTTGTTGCTGGCTTGTGCAGCCAAGACTCTCTGGAAGCCCAAATGCTGGTGCAATACATGAGACAGCGTCATCTGGGCACCGGCGAGTAAGTCCCCTTGTTACAACAGCCTCCAGTAAGGAAGAAGTAGTTTGATGGATACAAACACGATTGATATAGCATTGGCACAGATTCCGGTCAAAAAGGGCCAGATAGCGACGAATTTGACCGAGCATTTGGCCGCAATCGCTGCGGCGGCTCAGCAGCAGGTTGATTTAGTGGTCTTCCCGGAATTGTCACTGACAGGCTATGAGCTTGAATTGTTAGCGACACTAGCCATGACCGAAGAGAGCGATGCGATCCAAGCGTTGAAGACGGCGGCACAAAAATACGCTATTTGGGTGATTGCAGGTTGTCCGTTGGCTTGTCCTAATGACAAGCCTGCGATTGCTGCGGTGGTTTGTTCACCCCAGGGGGATGTGCACTTTTGTACTAAACAATATCTTCACCCTGGCGAGGACGTGTTTTGCTCCGCGGGCTCACAAAACCATACATTGAACATCCAGGGTTTTACGTTGGCTTTGGCGATTTGTGCTGATTTTAGTGAGCCGCAACATGCCCGTGATGCCAATCAGCAAAAGGCGGATGTCTATGTCGTCAGCGCGTTGATTTCACCTGCGGGGTACGAGACCGATGCGTCGATACTGGCCGATATTGCCAGCAGTTACAACATGCCAGTGTTATTAGCCAATCACATCTCCGTGACCGGAGGATGGCAGACCTGTGGTAAGAGCACCATGTGGCTGCCATCTGGCGAACCGGTAGCCGCTCTGATGAATGAACCGGGGTTAATTGTATGTCGTATTGCCTCTGACGGCTCGCATGGTGTGGTGACGTGTGACGCCGATAGCGAATGAACATACAGCGGTTGCGGCGCCTGCCAGGCAGGTGGTCTTGTTACGCGGACTGTTCAGGGGGCAGTTCCATTGGGGTGAGTTTCCCTCGCAGTTGCAGCAAGTGATGCCGGAGTGTCATGTGCGTTGCGTAGACATACCGGGTACAGGTTCTCTGGCTCATCTGACGTCGCCTGACTGCATGGAACACATGGTAGACAGCATTCGACAGCAACTGGACGGACAGGCGCCGATTGATGTGGTGGCAATTTCAATGGGCGGTATGATCGCTCTGAAGTGGTTGGAAAGGTATCCGCATGAAGTGCGCCGTGCCGTTTGTATTAATACCAGTGCAGCGGGGTTCAGCCCGTGTTATCAACGTCTCAAACCCGCTGCGCTTGTCCGAATTATTGGGGCACTGATGTTGCCAGTAACAGTGAGAGAGCGATGCGTGTATCGCCTGGTGTCTAATCAGCCCAACCGACCAGAAGTTGTCCGCCATTGGGCGCAGCTGCAGCGTCGCTACCCGACGCGCATATCTAATTTTATCCGCCAGCTTTGCGCAGCGGCCACTTTTCGTATTAAAAGAATTACAGCGCCCGTGTTGTTTATTTCTTCACAGCATGATCGCCTGGTGAGCCCGCTTGCCACTCAGGCGATAGCGAAAAAATGGAAAGCGGCACTGCTGATCAATTCATGTGATGGCCATGATATTGCTCTGGATAATCCGGACTGGTTGTGCCGCGAAATCAGAGCGTGGTTGTTGCATTCGTCAGGGCTGCTTGAAACTCTGTCAATTCAAAACAAAGAAGAACCGTGAATTTGACTTGGATTCATATTTGGTGCGAAGGATTTGAGAAAGCGTATTCGCTCTAGCAGCTATGCATTAGACATCAGCGCTATGCTGATTGGATTGGCGGTTAGTGGAGACGAAAAAGCCCCGGGTAACTATATCCGGGGCTTTGTGATTACAGCAGATCCAGAATAGCCTCGGCCTTACTGACTTCAAATGATTGAGGCTCTTCCACATTCAGAGTCGTGACTTTGCCGTCTTCGACGATCATCGCGTAGCGCTGTGAACGGATACCACCAAAGCCGGCTGTATCCATTTCCAGTCCTAATGCTTTTGTAAAACTCGCATCGCCGTCTGCCAGCATGCGAATTTCGCTGGCGTTCTGGGCTTCGCCCCAGGCTTGCATCACAAACGCATCGTTGACGGCCACACAGGCAATCATGTCAACGCCTTTGGCTTTCAACTGATCGGCCAGGACCACGTAGCCTGGAAGGTGCGCTTCAGAGCAGGTTGGCGTAAAAGCACCAGGTACTGCAAACAGCACGACTTTTTTGCCGGCGAACAGTTCGTGGGTCGGATGGGTGACCATACCGTCTGCCGTCAGTTCGTTGAGAGAAGATTGAGGGAGAGATTGACCTTGTTGAATCATGACCTTATTCCTTAACGGTTGTGCGAATGTTCAGTTTAGTACGTTCTGCCCGACAGGAACACGGAGATTCTCTGAGGTTAATCGGATAATGCCGTACAGCTGTCAATCTGAGCAGGATTTACTCGGGGAACACGCCCTAGCATGTTATGGTTGCTATTTCATATCTCTCGCCCGAGCCGTGCGAGAGATGACGACTCAGTTAAGGAGCTACATTACCTATGCCATTCCCCGTAAAAGCGTCCTGCCAGTGTGGTCAGGTGAGTTATCAACTGCACGCCAAACCGTTGAAAGTTCTCGCTTGTCATTGCCGAGAATGTCAGAAACTGGCCACCGCGCCGTTCAGCGTGACCGCCGTTGTCGATGCCCAAGATATCGAGTTCTCCGGAGAAATGGGCAGTTGGAGCCGTCTGGCGGATAGCGGTAACCACAATGGTGCTAAGTTTTGCACCGGTTGTGGTAATCGGATTTATCACATCAATCCGGATCAACCGCACTTGATCAAACTGAAATTAAAACCAGTAGAGCGCGAAAGTGAGATGCTGTTTGCGCCTACAGCGCACGTCTGGGTCAGCGAAAAGGTGAGTTGGTTCGAGTTGCCGACCGGTGTTCCGACCTTCGATAAGCAGGTTTAAGCGAATATTCTTGCCACCGTCGAGCTGCGACAAGGAGAAAGAAATGAATGAGTGGGTGTTGGTCAGTCATTGGTTAGTTGTAGGGATATTGGCGACTATTTTTATGGACTTGTTCGCCCTGGGACAGAAAAAGCTGCTGGGCATAGCGTCACTGAATTATTGTTTGGTTGGCCGTTGGTTGTTGTATATGCCTGGCGGGCAATTTCGGCATCATACCATCTTGCAAACCCAGCCCAGAAGCGGTGAATGCGCGTTGGGTTGGGTCAGTCACTATGTGATTGGTGTGCTGTTTGCCGCGCTGTTTTATCTGTTGGCTGGCATGCAACCCGGGCAGGCGAGCTTTGCTGCGGTAGTCTTGTTTGGTGTAGCGACGGTAGTCGTGCCATTTTTTGTGATGCAACCAGGGCTAGGGTTTGGGGTGATGGCAGCAAAAACGCCTGCGCCAGCAACGGCACGCATGCGCAGTGTTGTCGCACATGCGTCTTATGGTCTGGGGCTCTTTTTGGCCTTGCGTTTAGTGAGTTTTGTGACGCTGTAACTTGTCGTGTAATGTAGAGGCCAAGTAAGGAGTTATGCATGAAGTTTTTGTGGCTGAAGATTTTGACAACGGTGTTGGTGTTTGCGGGCTTGTTTGCGCTGGTCTTTTACAAAGTTCAAAGCGGTGTGGTGTAAGCAATCCGGTGAAATCAGAAAATGGCGATTGCGGCTGACGATGGCTTTATAGATACTAGGGCAACGAAAAGCTGCGGGAGCCGATGAACGTGCAGAAAATACCAACAAAAATTACCTTTTTTGAATGGCTTGAGCCATCGATCGTATCCGGAAATAAAACCATCACCATCCGTGATAAGAGCGAGATGGGGTATGTCCCGGGTACGGAAGTCGATGTGCACACATTAGAAACTGACCGCAAGTTTGCCCGGATTAAAATCGTGTCTGTGGAGCCTCTTTGGTTTGACGACATCAATGAGTTTCATGCGCAGCAGGAATACATGGAACTGGATAAGCTAAAAGCCTTGATCAAAGAGATCTACCCAGATGAAATGCAGTTCTACGTGATTACATATCGTCTGGTGTAGAGAGCGTCATTATCATAATACAGTGAGGAACACGGATGTCCGAATACACAGCTAACATCAGTTGGCGCAGAGGGGAGCACGAGCTCTTTACCGACAATCAGTACAGCCGCGGTCATATCTGGTCGTTTGATGGTGGGGTAAGTGTACCTGCCTCGTCGTCTCCACACGTGGTGCCGTTGCCTTATTCGGTGGCAGCCAATGTCGATCCGGAAGAGGCTTTCATCGCGGCTCTGTCGAGTTGCCATATGTTAGTTTTTCTCTCGATTGCAGCGAAGCGTAAATATCTGATTGATCATTACAGCGATGATGCCGTTGGTGTACTTGAAGAAGACGAAAGTGGCAGAACCTCAGTCACTCGGGTGACGTTGAGACCTAAAGTGGTGTTCTCTGGTGAGCGGCAACCAACGCGGTTACAGCTGGAAAAAATGCACCATACTGCCCACGAAAATTGCTTTATCGCGAATTCGGTTAAGACCCAGATTACCACTGAAATTGTCACCTGAACGAGCGGACAGTGAGTGATAACTTGCGCCGTCTTGGGCGCGCGGAGGTCACCCTGATGCACTCTCCTGAAAGCGATCGCATCATTTGCAAACGTGGGGCATCGCCCGTTGAGGTGGCGTTTTATCGGGATTATTCAACGGTGCTGAACGACGCTGGGATCTATGTGCCGCGCTGCCTGAACTTGGACGAAGCTGCCGGGCGACTGGAACTTGAGTACATACCGGGTGCTCTGCCGGAGCTTGGGGTGTATCGTGATGAGAAGGTCATTCGTCAGTTAGCGCGATTGCATGAGTTTCCCCCTTTGCCAAATACGCCGACTCATATTCATATCTGGAGTTTAAACGATACGGTGTCTGCCCTTCGTGCATTAGCGATGGACGCTGAAACGGAGCGTTATTTTTACCGGGCCCAGGCGCATAGTGCTGTTTTGTTCGAACACCATCATTTGATTTCCGGAGATACCAACCCGGGTAACTGGGGCGTGCGGCGCAATGGCCAGCGGGTGCTGTTTGATTGGGAGCGTTTTAGTTTGGGTTGTGCTGCCATTGATTTGGCTCCGATGATCCCGGGAATGGGGAACGCTGACACAATTGGATCGACGTGCCGTGCTGGCCAAAAGCTGGATCGTGGTTGAAGTGGTCAATATTCTACAGAGCAGCGCGCATCCTGACACTGAGCGCTATTTGACTTGGTATCGGCAAACGTTGCCCGGCTGGGCGAAAGAAATGTGGCACCTGATGTAACAACGCCAGCATCATGCTGGCGTTGTGGGCGGGTTATTTTTTGGTCAGGTTGTACTGATCTGCCAGTTCACCGGTGATGTGCTGACCATTGCTGTCGAGTTTCATTAACTCATTTTCTGCGACAAAATACTGATTTGGCGCCGCTTCATCGCTCAGCGTGATCACACTACCTGAGTTGTCCCAGCTGAAGCTGCCTTCTGAGTGATACTTCTCTTCACCTTTGCCCAAATACGTTTGATCCAGTGAGTAGCTGCCATCAGTGTTAAGAGTCAGGTTGGTTTCCAAACCTTCACAATCGGCACAAGGCAGGATGCCACTGTAAGTACCGTTCCAGTCTAGGGAGTTTTGTGCGTTGTGGGCGCTGTCTACCATGACTTCGGCCTGCTGTTGAGGCTGAGCTTCGATTTCAAGCGTTGGCTCAGGAACGACCGTTTCGGCTTGAGCGGCCGGCTTTTGTTCTGGTTGCGGTGTTTCCGCAGGCTCGTCTTGACAACCAGCCAGAACGATAGCGGTAACAGACAGGGCTAACAGACGTTTTTTCATAATAATTCCTCGTTAATTAAGCGTATTTCCTGTAGGACAAATAGTAACGTTTCTCACTTGTTCGTTTCGTCAGTCTGAAGTAATACAATGATCTGGGGATGTCAGAGTTTCGTCATTTGCGTAACCTATTAAAAACAGTGTCTAAATAGAGTGATGGCGTTATGATGAACCAGAGTGAGGCGAACTTGCCAGAAGTATGGGATACAACCGGGCTACAGGCGAATGAGAGTGTTATGAAAATCAGCTTTAATATGGAAGATGCGGGGCAGGTGTTTGTCGGAGCGTTTGCGCTGGCGGTGCCTATATCGTTTTCAGAAGAAGCATGGCAACTGGGTGAAACGCTACCTTTTGCCAATTTGCTGATGCTGATGTCACTGTCGACCGTATTTCTAGGCATCTTTGCCTACCAGAGTGTATTTCAGCAAAACGTCCATAAACGGGTGTTGGCGTTTGCGTTACGAATCATACTGGCGTATTTGATTACGGCGTTTGTGGTGGCGCTGGTGTTGATGTGCCTCGATAAACTGCCACTGATGGTGGACCCCATCACGTCACTCAAACGAATTGTGGTGATAACCATGCCAGCCTCGATGGGGGCCATTGTCGTCGACAGTTTTGATAAAGAATAAAAAATCCCCGCCAGGGCGGGGATTTTTCTTGTATCCGGATTACGCCAGCACGGCTTCTTCCTCGGCAAACTCAACACCGGCTTCGCGGTAGAGACGACGACACGCTTTGCCGTCGCTATGGAACAGGTGGCAGCGGTGAGCGGGAATACCAATAGATAGCTTATCACCCACATCGACGTCCAGTGTGTCCGGCTGACGATAGATCACGTCTGTATCGGCACCTTCCAGGTTGAGATAGACCTGAGTCTCGTTGCCAAGTTTCTCGACGATCATCACTTCGCCCTCGATCACGCCGTCGCCTTCCGACTTAGTCACCAGATGTTCAGGACGAATACCCAGTGACATGCGTTCGCCACGAGTGACTGATGAGCCATCGACGGGAATCCAGAACGACATGCCGTTGGACAGTTGGACTTTTACTTGATCCGGTTGAACCTCATCAATGAATACGCTGGTAAAGTTCATCTTTGGTGAGCCGATAAAGCCCGCTACGAATCGGTTCTGAGGGTAGTGATACAGCTCTAGCGGTTTACCTACCTGAGAGACGAACCCCGTGTCCAACACGACAATTTTGTCAGCCATGGTCATGGCTTCCACCTGGTCGTGGGTTACGTAGATCATGGTGCAACCCAGCTTACGTTGCAATTTGGTGATTTCAGAGCGCATCTGCACACGCAAAGCCGCATCCAGGTTCGAGAGAGGTTCATCCAAAAGGAAAACATCGGGCTGTGACACCAGCGTCCGGCCGATCGCAACGCGTTGACGTTGGCCACCCGACAGGGCCTTAGGTTGACGTTCTAATAAATGGCTGAGCTGAAGAATTTCGGCTGCATGCTCAACACGCTGGCTGATTTCTTTCTTATCGGCTTTTGCTAGTTTGAGGCCAAATGACATGTTGTCGTAGAGGTTAAGATGAGGGTAGAGCGCGTAAGACTGGAATACCATACCAACGCCCCGTTTCGACGGCTCAACCTCATTCATGCGTTCGTTTCCGATGTACAGGTCACCTGAAGTAATGTCTTCAAGACCAGCGATACAACGCAGCAGGGTGGATTTACCACAGCCTGACGGGCCAACGAAAACGACAAATTCGCCCTCTTTGATTTCCAGATCGACATTCTTGGAAATCAACACATCGCCATAAGCTTTACATACATTTTTTAACGTGACACTCGCCATCTAGCTCGTCCTCGATCAAGATTTTTGTAACTTACTGCCCATCATTATATGAATAGTCGCGGGCAGTAATAGTAGGAATTCGGTAAGTTGTGTTTTGTTTTGTCTCAAAAGGGTAAGAAAAACGGGGTGATGGACGCGAAAAGGTAGCGTCAACATCACCCGTCAGTGCCAATTGTTGGTTTGCCTCCCCCGTACAAGCTGATGCCTCCCCCGTACTAAATAATTACCACGAACATCAAATCTTGTAACAGCAAACCAGTCCGGCATGAAAAACCAGTGTCTTCTTAACGATGAACGACTGGAAAGGGTTCTTACC
>NZ_WXWP01000053.1:0-10849 GCF_009904765.1 Vibrio sp. V39_P1S14PM300 | reverse complement strand
TGGAAAAATATATTGCTCCCATTGCAGCGAAAGTGGGTAATCAACCACATGTTCGGGCCATGCGTGACGGGTTTATCGTTGCCATGCCGTTTATCATTGTTGGTAGTTTTATTCTGATTTTCGCTTTTCCGCCATTTGGTGAAGAGACCCAAAATGCTTTTGGGCGTCTTTGGGTTGATTTTGCGACCACACACTTCGACACCATCATGATGCCGTTCAATATGTCGATGGGCATTATGACCATATTTGTCTCGCTCGGTGTGGCCTACAGTTTGGCGAAAGCTTACAAAATGGATGGTATCACCAGTGCGGTACTGTCCTTGATGAGTTTTCTGTTGGTGGCTGCCCCTGCCACGGACGGCACGCTTTCGATGTCGCACATGGGGGGCACAGGCATCTTTACCGCGGTAATGTGTGCCTTTTTCTCTGTTGAACTGTATCGATTAATGAAAAAGTACAACATTACCATCCGGATGCCAGAGCAGGTTCCCCCCGCCATTGCTCGCTCGTTTGAAGTGCTGTTACCCGTGCTGGCGATCTTTGTCACTTTGTATCCGCTCAGCTTATTCGTGCAAACACAATACGACATGTTGATCCCGGATGCAGTAATGGCGATGTTCAAACCGTTGATCAGCGCCTCTAATACCTTACCTGCCATCATTGGGGCTTTGTTGTTGTGTCAGTTGTTGTGGTTTGCCGGCATACATGGCGCTGCGATTGTGGTGGGGCTACTGTCACCCATTTTCCTGACCAACATCAGCGCCAACATTGAGGCATTTGTTGCTGGAGACACCGTACCGAATGTCTTTACCCAACCATTCTGGGATTTCTACATCTTTATCGGTGGTTCAGGGGCAACCTTGGCGCTGGTACTGCTGATGTCCTTCAGCCGTTCGGTGCACCTGAAAAGTATTGGCCGTATGAGTGCTGTGCCCGGATTCTTTCAAATCAATGAACCAGTGATTTTTGGCAGTCCGGTAGTGATGAATCCTATTTTGTTTATTCCTTTTGTGTTCGCTCCTGTGGTGAACGCGACGATTGCGTATTTTGCTATTCAGCTGGGTTTTGTTGGCATGGGCGTGGCAACGACTCCCTGGACGACGCCAGCACTGATCGGCGCCTCATGGGGCAGTGGTTGGACACTCTCACCAGTGTTGCTGGTGATCGGCTTACTGATCCTGGATCTGTTTATCTATCTACCATTTTTCAAAATGTTCGAAAAACAGATGCTTGAGCAAGAACAGCCCTCAGAGCTGCAGGACAATGCGCAGCCTCAGCCAGCCAGCGTTGGCGCAACCGCTTAATCAATTTATCCGGGCCGCCGTGCAGGGTGGCCCGTTATCGGGAGAAACACAATGGAACAAGAATTGGTTGTGATGGAAATTATTTGCAATGCCGGTGAAGCTCGCAGTCTGAGCTATGAGGCATTACGACTGTCAAGAGAGAAAGCTTTTGCGGATGCGGAGGCAAAATTGGCTCAGGCCAAAGAGTGTTTGAACAAAGCGCATTTGATCCAGACTCAGTTGATTGAGGCGGATCAAGGTGAGGGAAAAGTGCCGATGACCTTGGTGATGGTGCACGCTCAGGATCACCTCATGACCACAATTCTGGCTCAGGAATTGGCGACCGAGATGGTGGCCCTGCACAAACAACTGGAGCAATAAGGAGGAGTTATGCCGAGAGATGCTTTGAAACTGGCCATTATTGGTGGCGGCAGCAGCTACACGCCAGAGCTGGTTGAGGGGGTGCTCAAACGCCTTGAATACCTGCCGGTAAAACAGCTGCATTTTGTCGACATCGAATCTGGAGCCGACAAACTGGAGATCATTCGCAGTCTGGCGCAGCGTATGGTTGACAAAGTTGGTGCTGAGATCGAAATCAAGGCTGGATTTGATCGTCGGGAAGCGATTCGGGGAGCGGATTTTGTGATGACTCAGTTTCGTGTCGGAGGGTTAACCGCACGGGCGAACGATGAACGCATCCCTTTGAAGTATGATGTCATTGGTCAGGAGACGACCGGGCCGGGTGGTTTTGCCAAAGCCCTGCGCACGATTCCTGTCGTGCTGGATATTTGTCGGGATATTGAAGAGCTGGCACCGGACGCCTGGATGCTCAACTTTACTAATCCGGCGGGGCTGGTGTCTGAAGCGGTCAGCAAGTACACCAAGGTGAAAAGCATTGGGCTGTGTAATGTGCCCGTCTCAATGGAGATGATGATCGCCGAAATGATGGAGTGTGAGCCTGCGGAACTGCAGCTCGAATTTGCTGGTTTGAACCATCTGGTGTGGGTACATAATGCCTGGTTACGTGGGCGCAATGTTACTCAACAGGTTTTGGCCAAAGTGGGGGATGGCGCCAACTTCAGCATGAAGAACATTTTTGAAGAGCCTTGGGATCCAGATTTTCTCAACGCACTTGGGGCGATCCCTTGCCCATACCACCGTTATTTCTATCAGACCGATGCGATGTTGGCAGAGGAAAAACAGGCGGCCAGTGAGCAAGGCACCCGTGCAGAACAAGTCATGGCGACCGAACAGGCACTGTTTAAACTTTATCAGGATCCTCATTTAGATCATAAACCTAAGGAGCTGGAAGAGCGTGGAGGTGCATACTATTCTGATGCTTCTTTGAATTTGGTCGATGCAATCTACAATAACCGTAACACTATCCATGTGGTCAATGTTTTGAATAATGGCGCTATCAAAGGACTGGCGGACGATGCGGTGATTGAGTGCAGCGCGGTGGTTGGCAATTGGGGCGCGAAGCCACTGGCGGTTGGTGAACTGTCACCCAAAATCAGCGGATTGTTGCATCAAGTGAAAGCGTACGAGCAACTGGCGATTGAGGCTGCAGTACACGGTGATTACGATCAGGCCTTGATGGCACTGGCAAACAATCCATTGGTGCCGGACATTCAGCGTGCCAAACTGATCTTGAATGATATCTTGGACGTCAACGCCAGTTATCTGCCTCAGTTTCGTTGATGCGGCGTGTAACAAGAGAGTGGACCGATGAAAGTTATTTTTAACGCTGACGATTTTGGTTTGACGCCTGGCGTGAATGCCGGGATCGCCAGAGCACATCGCCAGGGGGTGGTGAAATCGACCACCATGATGGTCGGAATGGCGGCTGAAGCCGATGCATTAGCGCTGGCTGCCGAGTTACCTGAGTTGAAAATCGGATTGCATTTGAGGTTCACGGCGGGGGCTCCATTAACGGGGCACCCGAGCTTGACGTCAGATGGCCATCATTGTCTGACTTATGCGGATTTTTGGCGTAAACAGGATTTTGATCCTTTGGTGGTCTATCAGGAGTGCCGCGCTCAAGTGGAGTATTTTTTACGTCTCGGGCTGCCGCTCAGTCATATCGATAGTCATCACCATGTGCATCGCCATCCTCAGTTGTTCGATGTGGTAAAAGAAGTGGCAAGCGAGTTTCGGGTTCCAATGCGTGAAGTGGGGCTGGTGGGCGCCGCTGCGCCCCTTCGCTACCATTTCAGCGATCGTTTTTATGATCACGGGGTGAGCATGGACGCTCTGACCACGCATTTGCATGCGATGAGGGCGGATTGTGATGTGTTGGAAGTGATGTGTCATCCGGCCGAGGTGGATCATTGGTTAGCGCAAAACAGTGGCTATACGCATCAGCGAGAGCAAGAACTGCAGCTTCTCACCTCAGCGCAATTGATGGACTGGTTAGTGCAACATGATATCAGAGTCACGGATTATTCAGAGCTTGGTTCTGCCTCTTAGGCGCTCTGTGTATGATTAGACTGCCAGTTGCGCCCCCGGGTTAGTCACCTTTCGCATCCGGCAGTCCCTTTTTCTTAACCAATGAGATTTCTCAGCAGTCAGAAGACAAATATGGCCAGAATTAAAGATGTAGCAGAGCTTGCGGGCGTCAATCGTTCGACTGTGTCACGGATCATCAACGGAGAAGGCAAGTTTCGTGAAGAAACGCGCCGTAAAGTTGAACAGGCGATGGCGGAGCTCAATTATAGGCCGAGCGCCATTGCCCGCTCTCTGGCGACAGCTTCGAGTAACATGATGGGGTTGCTGGTCACGTATTACACCGGGGGCTTCTTTGGTGAAATGATGGAGCAGGTGCAAACGGAGCTGGATTCTCATCACAAGTTTTTGATCACGGCGCAGGGACACCACAGCGCAGAAGGCGAGCGTGAGGCCATTCAGCGTTTTCGTGATTTACGCTGTGATGGATACATACTGCATAGCCGTTATTTGTCTGACGACGATCTCCGGGCCTTGGCGCAACAACCAACGCCGTTTGTGCTGCTCGATCGCTATGTCGAGGGATTGGAATCACGCTGTATTACCTTTGATCACCGTCAGGCCAGTCGCCTTGCCGTTGAACACTTGATTCAGCAGGGGCATCGTCGTATCGCTTGTATTACCGGGCCATTGCAACGGCAAAACAGTATGTTGAGAAAACAAGGTTATCTCGACGCAATGCAAAGCGCAGGAGTGACGCCAGATGAGTCGTGGTGTGAAGAAGGCAACTACGGCCGAAAAAGTGGCTATGAAGCCATGAAAGTATTACTCCATCGCCATGCCGACATGACGGCAGTGTTTTCCTGTAGCGAGGAGATGACCGTCGGGGCTATGCAGTGTCTTCAACAGTTCGCGATTCCGGTGCCAGAGCAGATTTCACTGACCAGTTTTGACAGCGTGGACGTCTGCGATGGCTTATATCCGACAGTATCAGCGGTACATTTTCCGATCAGTGATATGGCCCGTGCAGCCGTTCAGGTATTGATGGGGCTGGTTCAAGGCAACGGTGCGCCTGAAATGCCACATTTTCAGGCGCAGTTGATCAAACGTCATGCGGACAGAGCCCTTTAGTTGTATCGGCTCTTGAAAGATGAAAGACTTGCCAGATATCAGTCTTTCATACTCAGAATTAACACAGCAGCAAGGGCCAGAAAGCCACTCATGATCAGAAACACGTCATTGTATGCCATGATGGCGGCTTCACGCTGCATGGTCATGGTCAGAGTGGATTGCGCTTGCATCAGTGCTGTCGCGCTGTCACTCCCCGACTGTATAAAGAAGCTTTGTTGCCGCTGCAGAGTTTGCCAGCCTTGAGTGCTGACCAGCGGCAGGGACTCTTTGATGTGTGCCAGATGCTCTCGGGTTTTGTTGTCCAGCAGGGTGGCAATCACGGCGATGCTAAAGGCCCCGCCTAGGTTGCGCATCACATTGGTCAGAGTGGAGGCGTCGGGGGTATCGGGTGGGCGGATGTTCTTCATGGCCACCAGTGATAACGGCACCATAATGAACGGGCTGCCGATGGCCCTCAGAATCATCGATAAAATCAGCTGATGCCCGCCAAAATCGATGGTCATGTGCGTGTTCACGAAACAGCTCAGTCCGAACATCAGAAACCCGAACGTCACCAGCCAAGTGGGTTTAATCATGCGGGTCAGTTTCGGCACCAGTGGGAAAATCAACAGTTGAGGAAAGCCCATCCACATCAGAACTTCACCAATCTCCATTGCGTTGTATTGTTGTATCTGAGTCAGGTAAAGTGGCAAAACGTAAATTGACCCCAGCAGCGCCATACCGAGGATCATGTACGCGATGCACGACATGGCGAACTGCGGATCACGCAGCAGTCGCAAGTTCACCAGTGGCCTTTTATGCTGCAGTTCATTAATGACGAAGTAAACCAGGCTGACGGCGGAGACAATGCTCAACAGCACGATGAATTCAGAGCTGAACCATTCCTCGCGATTCCCTTCTTCCAGCACCACTTCCAGGCACCCCAGACCCAGCGCCATGGTGGCAATTCCAAACCAGTCCGCCCGTTTTAAATGCGTCAGCTCTATGGGTGCATCGTCCAGCCCGTAGCGGATCATCGAGATCACCAGCAGCGCCGGTGGGATATTGATGTAAAAAATATAGTGCCAGGAAAGGTTCTCGGTCAGCCACCCGCCCAATGTGGGTCCGATGGATGGCGCAAACGTCGCGGTTACCCCAAACAATGCCATACCGATAGCGCGTTTGCTGACGGGCAACAGCTGAATCACCAAGGAAAACGCCAGCGGGATTAAGGCGCCGCCGCTAAAGCCCTGCATTGCCCGGAATACAATCATCGATGTCATGTTCCACGACAACGAGCACAGAAAGGACGACAGGGTAAAAATCGTGGTGGTCCAGGTCAGATAGCGGCGGGTGCCCAGTGCTTTTGACAACCAGCCACTGAGTGGAATCGCAATCATCTCTGCCACCAGATACGACGTTGAGATCCACGAACTTTCATCGAGTGTGGCCGAGAGCGCGCCTTGAATGTCTTTTAGCGATGAGTTTGTGATCTGAATGTCGAGGATCGCCATAAATGCACCGACCAGACCACCAATAAGAGCAATCCAGTGGCGTTGTGGCACGCTCTGCTCTTGATGGTCTGCCGGTATTGATGCGGTACTGGCCATATGCTTAATCCCGGGTATCAACCGTAGCGATCACGGATAGCCCTGGTAACAGGCGGCCAGCAAGCGATTTTTGATCGGGTATCAGTATTTTAACCGGGACACGCTGGACAATTTTTGTGAAGTTGCCGGTGGCGTTTTCAGGTGGCAACAGCGCAAACTTGGCACCAGTCGCCGGAGAAAAGCTATCGACGATCCCGTCCAGTGTCTGGCCAGGGAAAGCATCCAGCTCGACCCGGACTTTTTGTCCTTGGTGGATCCCGGCCAGTTGAGTTTCTTTGAAGTTGGCTTCGATCCAAACCTGGCTGGTCGGGACCAGGCTCATCAGCGGCATGCCGGTTTGCACCAGCATACCAACTCGTGCGGCTCGTTTGCCGACGATGCCATCCACCGGCGCATAAATTTTTGTGTATTCCAGATTGAGTTTGGCCTGTTCCACCTGAGCCTCGGCTTCTGCAACGGCGGCTTTCGCTTGTTGGGTTTGACTGTCGAGCACCGACAGTTGCTCCAGTGACGCCTGATGGGTAGCTCGTGCTTCATTCAGTGCTGCCCGGGTCACTTTCTGGTGTGACAACATGCTGTCGAGTTCATCTTGCGATGAATAGTTTTTCTGCAGCAGACGGCGTGTGCGGTCGACTTGTTGGCCTGCACGGTCATATTCGGCTTGCTTCGATGCGATTTGACTTTCCGCCTGCCTGATTTGGCTTTGCTGCAGGATACGCTGTGCTGTGAGATTACCGATATTGGCTTTATTGACAGCTAATTGAGCGTTGGCTTGAGCCAGTGCCGCAATAA
This sequence comes from Vibrio sp. V39_P1S14PM300, assembly GCF_009904765.1. Taxonomy (NCBI): domain Bacteria; kingdom Pseudomonadati; phylum Pseudomonadota; class Gammaproteobacteria; order Vibrionales; family Vibrionaceae; genus Vibrio; species Vibrio sp. V39_P1S14PM300. Next base: position 3,609 of record NZ_WXWP01000053.1, on the reverse strand, counting down.
AATCACGATCATCGATGTCTGCCAGCAGAGTGCCTGCGGTTACATACTGATTGTCGCTGACGTATGAGTGAACAATATAACCGGCCACTTTGGGACTGATGGTAGTGATGTCGCCCTGCAGGTAGGCATTGTCGGTGGATTCAAAATACTGGCCATAACCATACCAGTAAACAGCGCCGGACACGCCGAGTACGAGCATCACTAATGTGGCGATCAGTGGGGCTTTCTTTTTCCCTTTGACGGGGAGAGCAACGTCGTCGTTTGCACGGTTGGCGTGGGGCTCTGACATCTTAACCTCGATGGATTCGTTTCGTCGATGAATGGTTGCTAAGTGTAACGGATGCGGATTGGTTGATAAGATAGGAAAAACAAGAAACACTGTTGCAAAAATTTTACTAATCTAAGGAGCAAGGCTGGTGGACTTAAATGCGATTGTGGTGTTTACGCAGATTGTGGATGGCGGCAGCTTCACTCAGGCTGCTCAGGCATTGGATATGACTAAGTCAACGGTCAGTCGCAAGCTGGCTGAGCTGGAAAAACATCTGGGGGTGAGGTTGGTCACCCGGTCAACTCGCAACCTGGTATTAACCGAAGAGGGAGAACATTTTTACCAATCGTGCACTCAAATGCTGGAGATGCTCGATCAGGCTGAACTTGAGCTGACGGCCAATCAAGACATGGTCCGGGGGCGGTTGAATGTCGTGATGCCAGTGGAACTCGGGCATGAGGTACTCTGTGCCCATATTAATGCGTTTTTGTCCGAACACCCGAATGTCACAGTGAACTTGGAAATGAGTAACCGCGAAGTCGACCTCATCGCTGAAGGCATCGATGTGTACGCGCAAGTGGGGGAGTTGAGTGATTCGAGTTTAATCTCACGTCGGATCAGCAGTTCGCCGCGAGTGCTGGTAGCGAGCCCTGGCTATTTGAGGAAACACGGTCAAATTAATGCGCCGGCTGATTTGAAAGCGCCACATAAAATGGTCAAATTGCATAATCCGGCGGTGAAGCTGCCTCCCTGGCAGTTAAAAACCGCTAATCAGGCCCCGGTATCCATTGAGTTACCGTATCAACTGAGGGTGAATACCATTACGTCCTGCCTGAAAGGGTGCCTGAGCGATCTGGGTATCGCGGTGTTACCCGAGTTTATCTGCCGCGAGTATTTTGCTTCGGGCCAACTGGTTCAGTTATTGCCCGAATGGGAAATGACGGACGTTCCCATCAGTTTGGTCTACGCCAATCGTCAATTGATGCCTAAACGGCTGAGCGTGTTTATTGAGTTCCTGCTGGGCCGTTTCGGTCAGCAATTCAGGCCGTTTCCTCGTTAAGTTGTACCGCAACGCGTGCCGACCCGATTTCGTCTATCTTGTAGGTATAGAGTGAAAGGAGGTGGTTATGTTAACGGTCACGCCCTATCTGTTTTTTGCCGGACACTGCGAAGAAGCCTTGAGTTACTATCAACACTGCTTTGATGGCCATGTCGTATTGAAGAAATATTTTCGCGATGCACCAGAGCAGATAGAAGGTGTCAATCCCGATTGGGTGATGCATGCGGAGTTTCAGGCACACGGTATGACGGTGATGCTGTCCGATGGATTGGCTGCCCGGGAGTTAGGGGGAAACAACATTGCGCTGTCGGTCGTGATTGATGAGTTGAGTGTACAAGAGCAGATTTTTAACCGTTTGGCGGCAGAAGGGCATGTCATGATGCCGTTGGCAGAAAGTTTTTGGGGCGCACGGTTTGGTAAGGTGGAAGATAAGTTTGGTGTGCGGTGGATGCTGCATGCGGGCATGAGTCGTTAATTCGCCCCGGGGTCTGGCGAGTGTCTCACTCCGTCGTTTCACTAATGAATTTATGATTTTAATACACTAAACTGATGTTTCGAGCGACTCGTTTGTTGAATAGTAGTGATAAGCCGTGGCAACCATAAAAATAACTGTTGACCGAATTCAGCCCGGGCTGCATATCCGTCTCCCAGTGAAGTGGAATGAGCATCCCTTCTTATTTAATAGCTTCAAAATCAAATCGGATGAACAAATTCAGGTCATTCGCCACCTGGGCATCAAATACGTCTATATAGATCTCAGCCAGAGTGATACTCAGCCGTTATCGGCAAATGTGCTGGCGGACAAACATCAAGATGAGAAAGAAGACGCGCAGAGCGTCGATATCGAAGCGCAAAAGTTATGGCAGGAAAAGCAGCATCGAATTGAAAAGCTCAGCGCCTACCGTCGGCGGGTTATTCAATGTGAAAAGGAATTTGAGCGCTCTTTGGCCAGAATGCGTTCGGTCATGAACAAAATCCGCAATCGACCTGAGCAGGCGGTCAGCGAAGCGACCTCGCTGGTAGAAGATATTGTCGATAAGCTTTTAAGTGATGATAACGTCACTTTGCACTTGATGAACGGTAAGACGGAATTTGAAGATATTTACTTCCATTCGCTAAACGTTTCAGTGATCGCTATGATGATCGGTCAGGCCAAAGGCTACAACGCCCAGCAATTGAGAGAGTTGGCTTTTGCCGCGTTATTTCATGATATGGGGAAAGTCAAAATTCCAACTGCAATCTTGCGTAAGCAAACGCCGTTGACGGACCCGGAAGTGAACTATCTTAAACTGCATACCAAGTACGGTGTGGAGTTAGCCGATAAAATAGACGGCTTTCCTGACAGTGCACGTATCGTGATTGCGCAGCATCATGAATTCAATGATGGGTCCGGTTATCCGGAAGGCTTGAGCGGTGATGAGATTGACGAATTTACTCAGGTCATTGCCGTCGCCAATGCGTTTGACAACATGTGCCATGCCAATAACACCAACGAGCAAAAAATTCCGTATGTCGCTTTGTCTCATCTTTATAAGCATTGTAAGCATCTATATAACAGTGAAAACCTCAGCATTCTGGTTAAGTTTATGGGGGTCTATCCGCCAGGAACTGTAGTTCAGCTTTCTAATGAGATGATTGGCCTGGTGATTTCTGTCAATGCTCGGAGCATCTTATACCCTAATGTGTTGGTATACGATCCATCGGTACCACGCACTCAGGCACCGATCATTGATCTGAAAGAGAAGGACATCAGTATTGTGAGTGCTATCTTACCTGCCAAATTGCCGGATAAAGTTCGCGAGTACTTAAATCCGCGCTCACGGATTTCATACTTTTTTGATAGTGACGACTAGTTATCCACAGTTTTTTGTGGGTAAGTTATGGAAATCGTGGCGATAAAATGGGTGTAAATAAAGGGTTGATTGAAAGCTGTTCAGTTGACTCTTTTTTTATGAAAAAAACTGATTTTCCTCTTGCCTTCATTCTCCATCTCTCTATAATGCGCATCCACTGACACGGCAGACGCCACAAGGCTTCAGCGGTATCAGCGAGGTGAAAAACTTCTCCGAAAAGAAATTTGAAAAAGTGTTTGACTCTTCAAATTATCTCGCTAGAATGCACCTCCGCTTTGAGAGAAAACTTCTCGAAAAGCAAAGCTCTTTAACAATATAAACCTATCAATCTGTGTGGGCACTCGTTGATGATAATCCAAATTGATGTTTCGACATCAACTTAGGTTTCAATGATACGAAGTGACCATTGAGTCTTCGGACTCAGCACA
>NZ_WXWP01000036.1:0-36489 GCF_009904765.1 Vibrio sp. V39_P1S14PM300 | reverse complement strand
ATTATAGGGAGTTGAGATTTCAGCGCAAGCCCTTTTTCAAAAAAAATTGAAAAAAGAGTCATTTCGTTGAATAAAGCATCAATAACGTAAAAAAGAGGGTATAAAACCCTCTTTTTTCGCTTCTGGAAACCCTTTAATTAAATAAAGGCATACGCATCTGCGTACATGTGATCACTTAACGCTTGTTTATTTTGTGTAAACTGTTCACGCGCAGAGCCCGCCATTTCAAAGCGACCCGCGATATAGATATCGTAGTCGGCCAGTGAATCGAAATCGTCATTAATGGCTTGCAATACGTTACCGACTTTTCCTTGCCAGTCTGCTTCTGCTTGTTCCACGACCGGAACAAAATGAACATTATTATATCGCTGTTCAATCGCGCGTAACTCGTCTTTCGCGTACAACTGGCATTCATCGCGCGCGCCCCAGTATAAATAGATGTTATTGGATTTGTTTTGCGCAATACAGTGATCCAAGATCGAACGTACGTAGCTGAAGCCTGTGCCCCCTGCGATCAGCAGCAGTGGACGTTGGCTGTCCTCTTTTACCCAAGCGTCACCGTGCGGGGCATCGATCGCGATATCCGTGCCATTCGCCAAAGCGGCTTGCATCGCCTCAACCACTTCACCGGCATAAGCATTATGCTCCGCAGCTCCGATGTGCAGTTCCAGCTCCCCCTCATGGCGGCACGGACTGCTGGCGATAGAGAACGGACGCTTGTCTTTTTCTCCCATTACCACCATCAGGTACTGGCCGGCTTTAAAAGCCACCGGAGTTTCTGGATGCAGCAGGATCTGGTATGTATTGCAGGCTAACGGCTGAATAGACTTTACTTTACATTGGATGGTCATGGTCTTCCTCTATACTTACTCATCAAAAGTAAGCATTAAATTACTTTCGGCTAAGGCCTGACAAGCAAATATCCATCCCTGTTCCTGCTCCTTCTCTGTCAGCATGGGTTCAAGGAGATAACTTACTTCGCCTTCTATTTTTCGGCACAGACACGCAGCGCATGCGCCGACCTGACAACGGTGCGGGAAGCTAATTTGATGGTTGAGCGCCGCTTCCAGCACTGTTTCTCCATCTTGCACATCAAACTGGATATTCGCTGGCTGCAAGATGACAAGGTGGCTCATAGGATACCTAACTTATCCCAGATCGCATCGATTTTTGCCACAAGTTGGGGATCTTTCTGAATAGGAGTCCCCCACTCGCGTTGTACTTCCCCGTCGAACTTATTGGTAGCGTCCAGAGCCAGCTTGCTGCTCTGCCCTTCCGTTGCCGGGTATTGAATGGTGTCGCGTGCCGGATCCATGCGCGTCGTGATCGCCCAGATAACATCATTCCAGTCTCTGACATTGACGTCATCATCGCACAGCACCACAAAGCGGGCATCACTCAAAGGCTGGAGCCATGGCCAGAGTTTGTCCAGCAAAGCCCGGGACTGACCAGCGGCGTCTTTTTTCATCGACACCAGTACGAATCGTTGCTGCGCACCTTGTGGCAGATGTATATCCACCAGATCCGGGCATACGTGACGTAGTTGCTCGATCTCTGCCTCACCAACCCGGGTACTCGGCGGGGTCAACGTATCAGATGCCCTGCTCTGCTCTGCTTCCCATTTTATTGTCGCATCCAGGCCCATTTTCGACCCCAGCCCCGTCACCGGAGAAGCAAAATCCAGCGAGTCGATCGGCGTGTTTTCAATCAAAAGGGTGTCGCGCACCGGATCCATGTGTTCGGTCATCGCCTGAACCACCTCATTCCAGTCGCGGGCATTGACTTGTGCATCACACACTATCACGAACTTGGTGTACATAAACTGGCGCAGGAATGACCATACCCCCATCATGACCCGCTTCGCGTGACCGGGATATTGTTTTTTCATGGTCACCACGGCCATGCGGTACGAGCATCCTTCCGGCGGCAGGTAGAAGTCTGCAATCTCGGGAAATTGTTTTTGCAGAATCGGCACAAACACTTCATTGAGCGCCACGCCTAATACCGCCGGTTCATCTGGCGGACGGCCGGTGTACGTGCTGTGATAAATCGGCTCGTTACGCATCGTGATGTGCGTAACGGTAAATACGTGGTGACGTTCTTTTTCGTTGTAATAGCCGGTGTGATCGCCGTATGGACCTTCTTGCGCAAATTCAGTCGGATCGATATAGCCTTCCAGGACAATTTCGGCGCTGGCAGGCACATCCAAATCATTGCTGATCGATTTCACCACTTCGGTTTTACGGCCCCGCAATAAGCCAGCGAAAGCGTATTCGGATAAGGTATCTGGTACGGGTGTCACCGCCCCCAGAATCGTCGCCGGATCCGCCCCGAAGGCGACCGATACCGGAAACGGTTGGCCTGGATGAGTCTCCATCCAGTCGCGTAGATCCAGCGCTCCGCCCCGATGCGCCAGCCAACGCATGATCACTTTGTTCTTACCCAGCTTTTGCTGACGGTAAATGCCCAGATTCTGCCGTTTCTTGTGCGGCCCACGAGTGATGGTTAAGCCCCACGTCATCAATGGCGCTACATCATCGGGCCAGCAACTCATAACCGGGATTTTGTCGAGGTCGACCTCTTCGCCTTGCCAGATGATCTCCTGGCAAGCGGCTTTGCGCAGCCGTTTGGCTGGCATATTGAGCACCTGACGGAACACCGGCAGCTTGTCCAGCGCATCTTTGAAACCACGTGGCGGTTCCGGCTCTTTGAGATAAGCGAGTAATTTGCCCACCTCGCGCAGCTCTTGAACGTCGTGGCGCCCCATTCCGATGGCAACCCGTTCCGGCGTCCCGTACAGGTTGGTCAAGACCGGCATGTCGTAACCAATCGGATTTTCGAACAGCAATGCCGGCCCACCGGCACGCAGCGTACGGTCACTGATTTCGGTCATTTCATAATGAGGATCAACTGGGTGAGTGATGCGTTTTAGCTTGCCTTGGCGTTCAAGATAATCTGTAAAATCGCGTAAATCCTTAAAACTCATAGGCCTTCTGCTGGCTGGTTAAACTGCACGCAGTATACCAAAAAGCACTCTAGACGGTGCCCCATTTTTCGTGTGGGTATTACTGGGCAATCGCCTGCAAAATCGCACGGCTTTTGACCTGTTGATTGCTGTCGGCCAAATCACGTAACCAACTGCCGTAGCCCTGCTCAGCCAGATGGCGAGCGACCAGAGGCGCCTCGTCGCTGTTGCCCATCCGCTCAATCAGAAATTGCTGTACTTCTTGCGGCATCGGCTTAACCCGGGTCAGGGCTTTGAGCGCGTCTTCTTTGAGACTGGGGTTGGCTGTTGCCAGTATCACCTGATGCAGCGAAAACGGATCATGACGGGCGGCTAAGCGTAACAACTCATCTCGGGTATTGCTGTCAGCGCGCATCAGCCACAACAATTTATACACTTCCGGGTCGTCACTGACCTGAGCCAGACGCACCATCACCTGAGACGACGGCAACCAACTGGTGACTTTCGCCTGGGTCAGCTGCTGCGTGAGAGCCGTCAGGGCGCGAGGCGACAGACTGTCCAGTTCACGAATCAACAGCGCTTCGCGGGTCTGAAGCTGATAATCACTGCCTGACAGCCAGTGTTGCAGATCCAGCTCACCACGTTCTGCCATCAGCACAAAATCGAGTGTGGTCTGATCCTGACGCCAACGTTTCAGCAGACGGAACGCGATCGCCGGATAGTCAAAAGCCGGCACACTGAATTCATACCCGTCTCCCCGTTCCAGTATTTGATACACGGGCGGCTGAGCTTGTTGACGCTCAATGAACAGTGCCATTTTCGGCGTTAAGATCAGGTCTTGTTGTTCGATTTCAGACAACAGGCGATAACGTGCCACCTCTTGTTGCGGCAACGCCAGTCGCTCGAGAGCGAAATTGAGAGAGTCGATTTTATCCGCTTTAACCAGCTGCATCAGTTCATCGACTTTGTGTTTGATCTGATCGTCATGCGCCCATTGCTCTATCACTTGTGGTGACATTTCCGTGGCACTGAGTGGCGACACCGGGAGCAGCAATGACGATATCAGGAGAAGTGACGACAACATTCCTTGTTGCATGTTAACCTCCTTGTAACATCTTCCTCATTCTGAGCCTTATATAAATAGAATGCAATAAAAAACGCCACCGCAAGCGGTGGCGTTTTCACAAGTCAGAATGGGTTACTGACGACGCATCGCGTCGAAGAACTCATCATTGGTCTTGGTCATGGCCAATTTATCGATCAGGAATTCCATCGCGTCGATTTCACCCATCGGGTGCACAATCTTGCGCAGAATCCACATCTTCTGCAGCTCATCAGCTTTGGTCAACAGCTCTTCACGACGAGTGCCTGAGCGGTTGAAGTCGATCGCTGGGAAGACACGCTTTTCTGCAATCTTACGGTTCAGGTGCAGTTCCATGTTACCTGTACCTTTAAACTCTTCGTAGATCACTTCATCCATCTTCGAACCGGTGTCGACCAGTGCCGTCGCGATGATGGTCAGGCTGCCGCCCTCTTCCACATTACGAGCTGCACCGAAGAAACGCTTCGGACGGTGCAATGCGTTGGCGTCCACACCACCGGTCAGAACTTTACCTGATGACGGAACCACGGTGTTGTAAGCACGAGCAAGACGAGTGATTGAGTCCAGCAGAATCACCACATCTTTCTTGTGTTCAACCAGACGCTTGGCCTTCTCGATCACCATCTCAGCAACCTGAACGTGACGAGACGCTGGCTCATCGAACGTCGAGGCAATCACTTCGCCTTTCACCAAGCGTTGCATTTCGGTTACTTCTTCCGGACGTTCGTCAATCAGCAGCACCATCAACTCACACTCTGGGTGGTTGTAGGCGATGCTCTGAGCGATGTTTTGCAGCAGCATGGTTTTACCCGCTTTTGGCGGAGCAACAATCAGGCCACGCTGACCTTTACCAATCGGAGAAGCCAGGTCAAGAACACGCGCCGTAATGTCTTCGGTTGAGCCATTACCACGCTCCATCACCATACGCTCGTTGGCGTGCAGTGGCGTTAAGTTCTCAAATAAAATCTTGTTGCGGGCGTTGTCCGGCTTGTCGTCGTTAACCGTGTTGACTTTCAGCAGGGCAAAGTAGCGCTCACCGTCTTTAGGTGGACGAATCTTACCGGCAATAGAGTCACCGGTACGCAGGTTAAAACGTCGGATTTGGCTCGGTGACACGTAGATGTCGTCAGGACCTGCCAGGTACGAACTGTCTGCACTGCGCAGGAAACCAAAACCGTCTTGAAGAATCTCCAGTACCCCGTCGCCAAAGATATCTTCACCACTTTTCGCATGAGCTTTGAGGATAGCGAAGATGATGTCTTGTTTTCTCAGACGTGCCAGGTTTTCAAGGCCCAAGCTTTCGCCCAGTTTGACAAGATCAGACACAGGTCTGTTCTTCAGTTCTGTTAGATTCATTGTGGTGGATGCTTGTTTAGTCAAAATAGGATCTGTTGTTAGTTAAGAAGGATTTGGTCGCAGGATTGACCAAGAAGTGAACACTTGTTTATTTAACGTGCGATAAGTTAGCACTAAATACTAGCCTAGTCTAGATTTAGTTACGCTTCAAAAACAAAACCGTGCATCGGTAATTATGCACGGTTTTATCATTTGAGCTAAGGCTTAAAGGTTTGCGTCCAGAAACTCTTTCAGTTGAGTCTTAGACAGGGCGCCAACTTTGGTTGCCGCTACATTGCCGTCTTTAAACAGCAGCAGCGTTGGAATACCACGAATACCAAACTTAGGTGGAGTACCTGCGTTGTGGTCGATATTTAGTTTGCCGATAGTGAGTTTGCCTTCGTACTCGTCTGCGATTTCGTCCAGGATAGGCGCAATCATCTTACAAGGACCACACCATTCTGCCCAAAAATCTACCAGAACCGGGCCTGCAGCTTTGATTACGTCATTTTCAAAACCGTCATCAGTTAGCTGCAAAATCTTATCACTCATCTTCCACTCCAATGTGTTTTTTCTGAGCTGGTTGGATGATAACCAGTAAATAGATGCTCTATTGGAATGTATTTACTTTCGTATTGCAAGCTTAAGCTGATATTCTATAGCCATGAAAAAGACGCATATCACAGAGCAAAAGTTCGCCGATTTGGGATTACACGCCCAAGTTGTTGAAGGATTGGAAAAAAAAGGGTTCGAATACTGTACCCCGATCCAAGCCTTGGCGTTGCCGGTCCTGCTCACCGGCCAAGACATTGCAGGCCAGGCCCAGACGGGCACTGGTAAAACCCTCGCGTTTCTTACTGCTACTTTCCACCACCTGTTGACCACGCCAGAGCGCGAAGGCCGCCAGCCAACCCAGCCGCGCGCCATCATTATGGCTCCGACCCGTGAACTGGCTATCCAGATCTATAACGATGCTGAACCTCTGATTGCCAGCACCGGTCTTAAGGCCGCACTGGCCTACGGCGGTGAAAGTTATGATAAGCAGCTCACAAAATTGCAACAAGGCGTCGATATTCTGATCGGCACCACAGGTCGCATCATCGACTTCCATAAACAGAAGGTCTTTAACCTCGACAGCATTCAGGCTGTGGTTCTGGATGAAGCGGACCGCATGTTCGATCTGGGCTTTATCAAAGACATTCGTTTCCTGTTCCGCCGCATGCCCAATGCCAAAGAGCGCCTCAACATGCTGTTCTCTGCCACGCTGTCCTACCGAGTACAGGAACTGGCGTTCGAGCACATGAATGACCCGCAAAAAGTTGAGTCTGAACCGCAACAGAAAACTGGTCATCGTATTCAGGAAGAGCTGTTCTACCCATCCAACGAACACAAAATGTCGCTGTTGCAAACGCTGCTCGAAGAAGATTGGCCAGACCGTGCGATCGTGTTTGCCAACACCAAGCACAAATGTGAATCGATCTGGGGCCATTTGGCAGCCGACGGCCACCGTGTGGGTCTGTTGACCGGCGACGTACCGCAGAAAAAACGCGAAAAAGTGCTGGAACAATTTACGCAAGGCGATCTCGACATTCTGGTGGCTACCGATGTTGCCGCCCGTGGTCTGCACATTCCTCAAGTGACGCATGTCTTCAACTTCGACTTGCCGGATGACTGCGAAGATTACGTTCACCGTATCGGCCGGACCGGACGTGCTGGTGCCAGCGGCCACTCGATCAGCTTTGCCTGTGAACAGTACGCCATCAACCTGCCGGCGATCGAAGAGTACATTGAACATGCGATCCCAACCTCGGAATACGATCCGACCGCTCTGCTGACGGATCTGCCACCGGCCATTCGCATGCGCTCAAGCTCGCAGCAGCAACGTCGCACCAACACGGGGGGTTCTCGTAACCGCAAACCGCAGCGTCGTCCACGCCCACCACGTCAACAAAAGGATTCGTAAGCCGTTTATGAGCCAAGCCGTCTCTTCTCCGCTCTATGCCGCCATCGACCTCGGGTCGAACAGTTTTCACATGCTCGTGGTGCGTCATATCGATGGCAGCGTGCAAACCATGGCCAAGATCAAACGTAAGGTGCGTCTCGCCGCCGGGCTGGACGACCACAATGCGCTGAGTCAGGAAGCGATGCAGCGGGGTTGGGACTGTTTGAGTCTGTTTGCGGAACGCCTGCAGGACATTCCGGCGCAACACATCCGTATTGTCGGGACCGCCACACTGCGAACCGCCACCAATGTGGATGTGTTTCTGACCCGAGCCAACCAGATCCTGGGGCATCCGATTGACGTGATCTGCGGAGAAGAAGAAGCGGCGACCATTTATAAAGGCGTCGCGCATACGTCCGGCGGAATTGGCCGTCGCCTGGTGGTCGACATCGGCGGCGCCAGTACCGAACTCATCATCGGCGAAGGCTTTGATGCCAAAGCGCTGACCAGCCTGAAAATGGGCTGCGTCACCTGGCTGGAACGCCACTTCAAAGATCGTCAGCTCACTGCCACTAACTTCAGTAACGCGATTGCGGCAGCCAAAGCCACATTGCAACCTATTCTGGAGCAATACACCCGCCTCGGTTGGGACGTGTGTGTCGGCGCATCCGGAACGGTGCAGGCGCTGCAGGAAATCATGCTGGCGCAAGGCATGGATGAAGTGATCACCCTCGCCAAGCTGAAGCGTCTGCAGAAGCAGGCCATGCTGGCGGATCACCTCGAAGAGCTGGAAATTGAAGGTCTGACGCTGGAACGGGCACTGGTGTTCCCCAGCGGCCTGTCGATCCTGATCGCCATTTTTGAACTGCTGAACATTGACTCCATGACGCTGGCCGGCGGAGCGCTACGCGAAGGGCTGGTGTATGAAATGGTCAAAGAGCTGCGCCAGGACGACATCCGTGCCCGCACGATTGCCAGTGTTCAGGCGCGCTATCAGTTGGACGTCGATTACGGCAACCAGGTCGCCGCGTTGGCTGAAAAACTGCTGCACGCCTGTGGCGATGACTGGATCGAAGAAAATCAGGGCGCCATGCTGCTGGAGAGTGTCGCCAAGCTGCACGAGCTCGGTCTGACCATTGACTATAAAAAAGGCGGCGAGCACAGTGCCTACCTGTTGCAACATCTGGATCTGCCTGGCTACACCCGGGCGCAAAAGCACTTCCTGGGGGAAGTGGCGCGCCGCTACCGGGAGCAGTTGACCTCGTTGCCGGAGCAGCACGCCTTGTCCGGCAACAGTGCGAAACGTGTGCTGCGTCTGTTGCGTCTGGCGGTTCTGCTGACGCACCGTCGCAGCGTCGCTCTGGAGCCGGAGGTGACACTGCACGCCGATGGTGACAAGCTAACTCTGACTCTCGATCACGGCTGGCTGGCAGCCAACCCGTTGACCGCAGCTGAACTGGAAATCGAAGCCAACCGCCAAACCGACATCGGCTGGCCGTTGGTGATTGCATCCCGCTAAATCGCGCTTCGAACACAAAAAAGCCCGGGTTGATTAACCCGGGCTTTTTATTACGGTTTAAGGTTGTTTGACTCCGGCGACCTGAAAATCCGGATTAACCGCGGTGATTTTGCGGATCAGATAGTTGAGCAGCACCCCATACATAGGGACAAACAATCCAAGGCTGATGATCAATTTGAAACTGTAGTCGACCAACGCAATTTCGGTCCAGTGCTCGGCCATAAAGGCGTCCGGACTCTGGTAAAACGCGATAGCAAAGAATGCCATGGTGTCGAGGGCGTTACCAAACAACGTCGAACAGGTCGGTGCCACCCACCACTGCTTCATCTGGCGCAGACGGTTGAAGACGTGCACATCCAAAATTTGCCCGAGCAGATAGGCCATAAAGCTGGCAATCGCAATCCGCGCGACAAACAGATTGAATTCACTCAACTGCGCCAGTCCCTGGAACTGTCCTTCCAAGAACAGCACCGACAGCACATACGACACCGCCAGTGACGGCAGCATCACCAGAAAAATGATCTTGCGCGCCAGCGGCGCACCGAAAATCCGTACCGTCAGATCCGTGGCCAAAAAGATGAATGGGAAAGTGAATGCGCCCCAGGTGGTATGAAAACCAAATAGGGTGAACGGCAACTGCACCAGATAATTACTCGAAGCAATGATGATCAGGTGGAACAGAACTAAATACGACAGGGCTTTGCGCTGCTGCGCAGGGGTAAAGTGACTCATACGATACCTTTTTAGTTTGGTTTGGGGGCGAGGGAACCCAAATCGAACCCGTCTTGTGACGTGATTCTTACCAACAATGTCAATCAAATACGTGTGGCTGCCCGCCAGCAGGCAGCGGCGGGCGATTATACCTTAACCAATGACGTTCGCAATAGCCGCTAGCGAGGCAAACGTTTGAGCACTAAAAACCGCGCCGGAACAGTTCGGCAAGAAACGCCAGCTCCTCGGTAGACTCCTCCATCGACAGCGCCTCGAGCCACACGCATTCACTGTAATGCTCTGCCCGCAAAAACAGCTGGCAGCCTTCGAAATCGATCAACCAGGAATGGACATCCGCATCCCATTGCTTTTCCAGCACCCGCGCCGACAACAGAACCACCAATCGCTCCCCCAGCTCAGGAAACGAATCAAAGTCAAAGCGCGGCGCACGAATAATAAGCCGTCCGTATTCGGGCTCGTATTCCACCAGTCCAAATTCTGTCGGTGTGTCAGCCATGATGAGTAATGTGCTCCTGAATCAAATCTAAGAATGGATCGGCGTATTTTTCCAGTTTACGCTGCCCGACCCCGCTGACCGCCAGCATCTCGCCGTACGACGTCGGCAGAATTTCGGCCATGTCGATCAAGGTCGCGTCACTGAACACCACGTATGGCGGCAGCCCGTCTTCATCGGCGATCGCTTTGCGTAGTTTACGCAGCTTGGCGAACAGTTTCTTATCATAGTGTTTGTTCGACAGTTTATCCGCTTTCGCGGCACGTGCTGCGGTATCTAACCTTGGCACCGCCAGCTCGAGCGACATGTCACCACGCAGCAGCGGCCGCGCTTCTTCGGTCAATTGCAGTGTCGAGTTGCGCGTGATGTTCTGAGTCAGCAAGCCTTTGTGAATCAACTGGCGGAAAATACTCACCCAGTAGTCGTGACTGTGATCGCGGCCAAGACCGTAGGTCGACAATTTATCGTGCCCGTTTTCCCGTACCCGGATATTTTGCATCCCACGCAGCACTTCCACCACGTAGCCCATACCAAAACTCTGATTGACCCGGTAGACGCACGACAACGCTTTCTGCGCTTCCTGAGTGGCATCAAAATGTTTGGGCGGATCCAGGCAGATATCACAGTTCCCACACGGTTTTTCCCGGTACTCTCCGAAGTAATTCAGCAGCACCTGACGTCGGCAGGTCTGGGCTTCGGCAAACGCACTCATCGCGTTGAGTTTGTGGCTCTCAACCTGCTTCTGCGGACCGTCGTCTTTCTCATCCAACATGCGTCGCAGCCAGCTAATGTCGGCCGGGTCGTAGAGCATCATGGCTTCCGCCGGTAACCCGTCGCGGCCCGCACGGCCGGTTTCCTGATAATAGGACTCAATGTTACGCGGAATGTCGAAATGGACCACAAAGCGGACATTGGGTTTGTTGATCCCCATACCAAACGCGACGGTGGCGACAACAATTTGCAGATCGTCCCGCTGGAACGCCTCCTGTACCCAGGCGCGCTCATCGGCGTCCATGCCGGCGTGATACCCGGCAGCACGAATGTGGTTATTGCACAGTTTCTCGGTCAGCATTTCGACTTTCTTACGGCTGCCGCAATAAATAATCCCGCAACTGCCTTTGTTGCTGTCGAGAAAACGCAGGATTTGCGACACCGGTTTGTGCTTCTCCACCAGCGTATAGCGAATGTTGGGCCGGTCAAAACTGCCGAGGTAAGTGTGCGGCTGATTCAGTTGCAACCGATGGAGAATGTCTTTGCGCGTGGCGTCGTCCGCGGTGGCGGTCAGCGCCATCACCGGCACGTGTGCAAACTGCTGCTTGAGTTGGCCCAGTGCGGCATACTCGGGACGAAAATCGTGTCCCCACTGGGAAATACAGTGCGCTTCATCCACCGCAATCATTGCCAGCGGCAGACTCTCCAGACGTTCGATAAAGTCACGCATCAATACCCGTTCCGGCGAGACGTACACCAGCTTGAGCGTTCCCTGATGCATGCGGTTGTAGACCGAGATCAGCGCTTCTCGCGACATAGTGGAGTTGATGCATTCCGCCGCCACGCCGTTGGCTTTGAGTTGGTCCACCTGGTCTTTCATCAATGAAATCAACGGAGAGATTACCAGCGTCAAGCCGTCACGAACCAGCGCCGGGATCTGGTAACAGAGTGACTTGCCGCCACCTGTTGGCATGATCACCAGGCTGTCCTGCCCGGCCATCGCCGCCTCAATCACCTCCTGCTGACCATCACGGAACGTCTGGTAGCCAAAAACGGTCTCCAGAACATGCTGGGGAGTGAGCGGCGGCTGAGTGGGTTCGGCTAACAGTGTGGAGGTCATTGAATTCTCGGTCAGGAAATGCTGAATGTGGATTGTGCATTGGCGAGCGCACATTGTAGTGGCGTTTGATGGTGAATAAAACCGCAAAATGTTAGGTGATTCACATTGTCGCTCGTATACTGCTCATTCGGATAGTAAATCAATAAGTGATGTCACATGACACCTGATGAACAACAAAAAGCACGCCAGGGCATCCTGCTCGCGGTCGGTGCTTACACCATGTGGGGCATCGCGCCGATCTACTTTAAGTCGATCGCCGAAGTGTCACCACTGGAAATTCTCAGTCACCGGATCGTCTGGTCGTTTTTCCTGCTCGCAGCCCTACTCCATTTTGGCCGTCGCTGGCGCACCGTTTTTGAGGTCATGAGTTCGAAACGCAACATGCTGTATCTGCTGTCCACCGCGCTGCTGGTCGGCGGTAACTGGCTGATTTTTATCTGGGCAGTCAACGCCAACCATATGCTCGACGCCAGTCTCGGTTATTACATTAACCCATTATTCAACGTGGTGCTCGGGATGGTGTTTCTCGGCGAGCGGCTGCGCAAAATGCAGTGGTTTGCGGTCACTCTGGCCACCTGCGGTGTGCTGGTGCAGTTGATCGCGTTCGGCTCCGTCCCCGTGGTCGCCATTGCACTGGCGATGAGCTTTGGTTTTTATGGCCTGCTGCGCAAAAAAGTCAGTCTGGATGCGCAAACCGGCCTGTTTATTGAAACGCTGCTGCTGTTTCCGGTTGCGGCGGTTTATCTGCTGACCATGGCCGACAGCGCAACCTCAGACATGACAGCCAATCCGTGGTCACTCAACCTGCTGCTGGTCGCCGCCGGTGTGATCACCACACTGCCACTGCTGTGTTTTACCGGCGCCGCCACCCGGTTGAAGCTGTCGACGCTGGGCTTCTTCCAGTACATCGGCCCCAGCCTGATGTTCTTGCTGGCTGTGCTGGTGTACGGTGAAATTTTTACTCTCGATAAAGCCATCACCTTCGCCTTTATCTGGGGCGCACTGGTGGTGTTCAGTATCGATGGTCTGAGAAACAACCGTCGTTCACGCGCCGCCGCCATCGCGAAGTGATCGTTTTTTACAAGACAATCACCACAGTGCGGGATAAGCTTGGTTACTCAGTAACCAAGCTTTTTTTATCGCGATGGATCACGTCAGTTACCACACCTCTCCCAGCCAGGCCGTCAGTCTGATAGAAGGCAACTATCAGCGTTTTGCCTTCTCTCGTCACTATCACCTCGATTTCCACATCGGGTTGATCACCCAAGGCCAACAGAAATTCCGCCATCAGGGACGCTCTCATCTGGTCGGTCAGGGGGAATTTGTGATCATGCAGCCTGACGAGCTGCACGACGGCCAGTCGCAACACGATTCCGGTTACCAGACACGCGTGTTTGCGATCGATCCTGACTGGTTCAGTGATCTGGCGGATCCACGCCAAGCCGGTCAAATCATCAGCTTTGAGCAGTTGATCATCGCGGATCCTGCAATCTATTCACAACTGCTTAACCTGCACCGCTGGCTGAGCGTCCCCGACCTCAGCCAGTTGGCCAAAGACTGCCTGCCGTTTGAAGGCTTCAATCAATTGTTTGATCGATACGGCGCGCTAAAACGGCGCGACTGCATTCCGCTCGGTGAGCAGTCGGTCGACATGCTCAAGCAGTATTTGCTGGCCAATCTGGACCAACCGGTCAGACTCGAACAGCTGGCGGCGTTGTGCCAGCTCAGTCCGACTCAATTTCAACGCCATTTTAAAGCGCGCATGGGGATCACGCCGTACGCCTGGCTCAGTCGCTTACGTCTGGAGCAGGCGATGAAGCTGCTGAAATCCGGGTTGTCGGGCACCGATGTCGCCCATCAAGTCGGCTTTTACGATCAGGCACACTTCAGCAAGGCATTCAAACTCTCGTTCGGGATTTGCCCCTCACAGGTCAACTGACGGGCCGGCTGTCAGAAATTTACAATCGCCTAGGCTGACCGCTTGTCATACTCAAGCTCTCAAACTATAGAGTGAAGATTCGCTTATGAACGAAATAACCATTCTCGCCACACTCGCCGGGGTCCACTTTATTGCTCTGATGAGTCCGGGTCCAGACTTTGCCCTGGTGGTGCAAAACGCCACCCGTTACGGCCGCCAGACCGGGCTGTTTATTGCCCTGGGTTTGTCATGTAGCATTCTGCTCCATTCCTTGTTTAGCCTGACCGGCGTGAGCTTTCTGGTGCATCAACACCCCGCACTGTTCGCCCTGTTGCAACTGGCCGGGGGCAGTTATTTGCTCTATCTCGGCATCGGAGCACTGACAGCGATCTGGCGTGCTCATCGCGCTCCGCAAGACACAGACCCGGACGCGCCCAAACCGGATCAGCTGCTGAGCAATAAACGTCAAGCCTTTTCACGCGGCTTTGCCACCAACCTGCTCAACCCAAAAGCCTTGGTGTTCTTTGTCAGCCTGATGTCGAGCCTGGTGCCGGCCGGTATGTCGCTCGGCGGCAAGGGGATTGCTCTGGTGATCCTGTTCAGCCTGTCACTGCTATGGTTCTCATTTCTTGCTTGGGCTTTGTCGACCGAACGTCTGCAACGCCGCCTGCAATCTCTGAGTGTCTATATTGATGGGCTGTGCGGGCTCATTTTCACCCTAATTGGTGTCAGTATTTTGTGGCAATCCCTCCTTGCACTGAGTCCGTTGTTCAATTTTTGATTCAACGTTACAAATCGCCAACAAACCACTAGACCTTGCAACATTCCACTGCCAATCTGAACCTGCATTCACGATAACAAGGAGAAAATGATGCAGTGGAAAACCACTTTCCTCACCACATCAATGTTGGTTGCCTCAGGAGCTTGCTGGGCCGATCAAGCCGCCGACAGTGTCGCACCGGAACAGAGCAGCGGCCTGGAACAGAAACAGCTGGTGAAAGCCCAGAATTACATGGTGACGGCGGCGAATCCGGTCGCAACACAGGCCGGCGCCGACATTCTCAAACAAGGTGGCAACGCGATCGATGCCATGGTCACCGTGCAGCTGATGCTGGGCTTGGTTGAGCCACAATCATCGGGGATCGGCGGAGGGGCGTTTTTGGTCTACTGGGATGCCAAAAAGCAGCAATTAACCAGTTATGACGGGCGTGAAACCGCGCCACTCAATGCAACCCCGACGTTATTCCTCGACGAGCAGGGTCAACCACTGCAGTTCTATGATGCGGTGGTGGGTGGCCGCTCGGTTGCGACACCGGGCACAGTCAAGCTGTTGTGGGATACTCATCAGAAGTACGGCAAACTGGAATGGAAAAAACTGATTGAACCTGTGGTCGCCCTCGCCGAACAAGGATTCACCATCAGCCCACGCCTGGCCACACTGATTGCCGGCGATGCAGAACGACTGAGCCGTTTCCCGGCCACCAAAGCCTACTTCTTTAATCCCGACGGCACACCGAAAACGGCAGGCACCTTGCTGAAAAACCCGCAATACGCCGCCACGCTCAATGCCATCGCCAAACGCGGCGCCGATGCATTCTATCAGGGCGACATTGCTGCTGATATCGTGAAAACGGTGCAAAACGCCCCCGGCAATCCGGGAGTGCTGGCTCTGAAAGACTTTGATACCTACACCATCAAACAGCGTGAACCAGTGTGTGCCGCATACGCCAGCTACGACATCTGCGGCATGGGACCACCCAGTTCCGGGGCGCTGACGGTTGGTCAGATCCTGGCGATGACCGAAACGTACGATCTTAAAGCTTGGGGCGCAGACAATCCCAAATCCTGGCAGGTGATCGCCGACGCTTCACAACTGGCTTTTGCAGACCGGGGGCTGTACATGGCGGATCAAGACTTCGTCCCCATGCCGACCCAAGGCCTGCTCGACCAAGCTTATCTGCAAGACCGCGCTCAGTTGATCAAAGTCGGTCAGGCACTTGGCAATGCCACCGCCGGTAATCCACCCTGGCAACATGCGCTGCGTCTCAGCCGCGATGAATCCATTGAGCTGCCCTCCACCAGCCACTTTAATGTCGTCGACCGGGATGGCAACGTTGTCTCCATCACCACCACGATAGAGAACGCGTTTGGTTCACGGCTGATGGTTCGCGGATTCCTGCTCAACAATGAACTGACCGACTTTTCCTTCCGCACCCACAGTGACGGCCGGCCGATCGCTAACCGCCTTGAACCGGGCAAACGGCCACGCTCTTCGATGGCGCCCACCATCGTGATGCACAATGACCAGCCCTATATGGCGATTGGCTCACCTGGCGGCAGCCGGATCATCGGCTACGTTGCCCAGGCGCTGATTGCCCACACTCAATGGGGTATGGATATCCAGCAGGCGATCAATCAGCCGCATTTGCTCAACCGTTTTGGAGAACTGGACATCGAACAAGGTACCGCCGCCGAGCGTTTGGCACCGCAACTGGAGAAAATGGGCTTTAAGGTTAACGTGCGTGACCTCAACTCCGGCCTGCACGCCATTCGGATCACCGCCGATGGTCTGGAAGGCGCTGCGGATCCTCGCCGGGAAGGGGCTGCGATCGGCGAATAAAAGATCCTATGGCGGATCGTCTCACCCGCTTGTGCGAGATCTCTCACAAGCGGGTGAGTCAAAATCGCTTTTTTGCTGAGATAAAGGCAGATAGATAACAATAACTTATTGATAATAAAAGACTTGATTGTATTTTAGTCATCCTCAATAAAAAGAAATCGATTTCACAATATTGCTGAGTTGGGCGGAAACCGTAAGATGAAGGGTGTCGGAAGGATACTGACACGGAACAGGTAATCTTCAGGATGAAGAGACGGTTATTCAGGATGAATGATCGGGCAAGGACAGCAAAACGGACATTGAACGGACGCAATAGTGACTAGGATGGTTGCTACTAAGGATGGGAAATGGACACCTCTGGACGAGGCAAGGACTCAGCATCAGGATGATGCCAGGGACACCGCTCAGGGAACAAGTGATGTGAGCTAACGAGGATGGTTAGCGGACCAGGATAAGGTCGAGGACACCGCTAGGATGGCGATGAAAGGACTGCGCTGACGGAATACAGCACACTATCATGGATTTGATGCATGGAGCACTTTGAGTAGCTGGATTGCTGCGAGTAAGACTATAACCCCGATGGGCGCAAGCCCTCGGGGTTTTTCTTTGCCACAAAACTGTGATCGCATTCCGCTCCTGCGATTGTCATCGGCTGCAAGCGCCAAATCCGATTGCACCCGGTCGGTGAGACGCTAGAGTATCAGTCTCCCCCGTAACTGTGGCGCAACCGTATGGACATCAAACGCCTGCATTATTTTGTGGCACTGGCTCACACCGGCAGCTTCACCAAAACGGCCGATCAGCTCGACATTGCCCAATCAGCCCTCAGCGTTGCAATGCAAAAGTTAGAGCAGGAACTCGGCCTCAAACTGATCAATCGCAATCATCGCCAAATCCAACTGACCGCTGACGGGCGCCGTCTGCTGACGCACGCGCAGCGTATCCTTGAAGATGTCGAGCAAGCCCGGCGGGAAATGAATGAACTGAAAGGTCTGGAGCGGGGTGAGATTGATTTTGGCGTTTCGGCGATGCTCGGGTCTTACTTTCTTCCCCAGGCACTGGCTGCGTTTGCTGAACGCTATCCGCACATCCGCATCCGGGTACAGGAACACGGCAGCGCCACACTACAGCGCATGTTGCTGGACGGCGAGCTGGACCTGGCGTTTGTGCGCAGCGATCAGCCGCTGGATCAGTTGCGCTATGTGCGTTTATGCGCCGAGGAAATTGTCGCCTGCGTCAGCCGGCAGCATCACTTTACTGCCCAGCCCTTTGTCACACTGGACGAGTTCTGCCGTGAACCGCTGGTCCTGTTTCGTGAAGGCTATCTGCTGCGTGAAGCCGTCAGTCGTCACTGCCGCCAGCACCACCTCTCCCCCGATGTGCGCTTTGAAACCAACCTGATTGAACTGGTCAAGACGCTGGTGGGGCGTGAGCTGGGGATCAGTACCTGTCTGCGCCGCATCGTTCAACCACATGACCCCTTAGTGTGTGTCCCTTTTCAGCCAGCGCTGAAGCTCGAATTTGGCCTCGGCTGGAAGAGCAGCCATTATCTGTCCCACGCTGCCCGGACTTTCCTCGAATTTATGCAGGCCTGGCATCAGCCGTTATCCACCGAGCACAGTAGTGTTGAGTAATTATCACTTTTATAGATTGAAACTATAACATCAATATATTGTTTAGATAAACGGTCACCTGCTAACCTTGTATTCACTCAATAACGCCGCCAGGACGCGGGTTTTCGACAAGGAATGACCATGACGCAACTTCACCCCTCTCAGCCCGATAACCCCCTGCTTGAGGTGCAGCCTCACCCCAATAATGCCCGCCTGCAAGTCGTAACCCTCAGCCAGGCGCTGTTGAATCAGTTCCAGCAGCTCAGCGCACGCTGGGATCTACAAGCGATTGAATACAAGCCATTTTTGCGTTTTGCGGTGGCCGACGCGCTCGATCTGGCATCCGGACGCCAGTTGAAACCTTTGCTGAGAAACATCATCGATGATCGCGCCCATGGTGCTTTTCTGCTCCAGGCCGACACACAAACACAGGCCAACTGGCGAAATGATGACGCGCAGCGGGACGATTTTGTCAAATTGTCCACAGCGGTGTCACACCTGATCGGCTTGCCCAATTTTGATGCCATGTACGGCAAATATTACGCCCGCTTTACGGTCAAAAATGCCGATAACAGCGACAGTTACCTGCGTCAGGCACACCGACGGATGGAATTGCACAACGACGGCACGTACGTCAAAGAGCGCACCGATTTTGTACTGATGATGAAAATGCAGGAGCAGAACATGCAGGGCGGAGACTCACTGCTGCTGCACCTGGATGACTGGCAGGAGCTGGCGCGTTTTTATCATCACCCGCTCGCCAGCCACCCCATGAACTGGGGCGCGCCACCCAGCAAGAACACCGGTTACGACATTGAGCATGCAGTTTTTTTCGAACAGGACGATAACGGTCTGCCCCACATGCTCTTTATCGACCAGTTCGCCAAACCCAAAAATCTGGCGGAAGGGTTGTACCTGTATGAAATGGGGGAATCGCTCGAGCGCGACAACCACTGCTTCAACGTACGCGTGCCAGTCGGGGCGATGCTGGTGGTCCACAATCATCGCTGGCTGCACGGGCGGGACAAGTTCATTCCGCACCCCGAGCTGAGTCGTGAGTTATTGCGCCTGCGCGGCTGTTTTTCGCGTTAAGCACACAGTAAAAATAACAACGCCGCGCTAGGCGCGGCGTGAGTGTAGATGGATTGGTTTTATAACTGTTCCAGTTTGGCGTACGCGGTCACCAGCCATTTGATGCCCTCACCGTTGAACGCGACCTGTACCCGGCTTTGAGGCCCGTTGCCTTCAAAATTGATGATGGTTCCTTCACCGAATTTCGGGTGCATCACCCGCGACCCCAGACTAAAACCGGTTTCGTTGAAGTTCTCTTTCACCGCGGTCTGGCTGAAACGGCCACTGCTGGTCGGGCGACTGACCTGAGCTTTCATCCGCACTTCATCCAGGCAGTGCTGCGGCAACTCACGGATAAAGCGGGACGGTTTGTGGTATTTGTCCTGACCATACAAACGGCGCATCTCTGCGTAGGTGATGTAGAGTTTTTCCATTGCCCGGGTCATGCCGACGTAACACAAGCGGCGCTCCTCTTCGAGACGGCCAGCTTCTTCGGCCGACATCTGGCTAGGGAACATGCCCTCTTCCACCCCAACCATAAAGACCAGTGGAAATTCCAGACCTTTGGCGCTATGCAGAGTCATCAGTTGTACCGCATCTTCAAACTCATCCGCTTGCCCTTCGCCCGCTTCCAGTGCTGCGTGCGTCAAAAACGCCGTCAGCAGCGTCATCTCTTCCGCTTCTTCCGGCTTTTCAAACTGCCGGGTTGCGGTGACCAGCTCTTCCAAGTTTTCAATCCGCGCTTTGGACTTCTCGCCTTTCTCCTGCTCATACATCGCAAACAAGCCCGACGATTTGATCACGTGGTCAGTCTGCTCATACAGAGGCATCTCGGCAGTGTCATCTTCCAACGCATGGATCAGCTCAACAAAACGGCCCAGCGCTCCGGCCGCCCGGCCCGGCAATACCTGCTCATCCAGCAGCGCCACACTCGCTTCCCACATGGTGCAGCCCCGATCACGAGCTGCGAAACGGATCGTTTCCAGTGTCTTGTCGCCCAACCCGCGGGTTGGCGTATTGACCACTCGTTCAAACGCCGCATCGTCATTGCGGTTGGCCATCAAACGCAAATAGCTGAGGGCATCTTTGATTTCCTGGCGTTCGAAGAAGCGCATCCCGCCATAAATCCGGTAAGGCAAACCAGCCTGAATCAGTGCCTCTTCCAGTACCCGCGACTGGGCGTTGTTGCGATACAGCATGGCGGCGTCTGTCAGTACGCCTCCCTTATCCTGCCACTCTTTGATTTTACTCACGGCAAAACGCGCTTCGTCCAGCTCATTGTAGGCCGAGTACACCGAAATCGGCTCGCCCGACTGACCGTCGGTCCACAGCTCTTTGCCCATCCGTTCGGTGTTATTGGCGATCAAGGTATTGGAGGCTTCCAAAATGGTTTTGGTCGAGCGGTAGTTCTGCTCCAGACGGATGGTGTTGACGCTTGGAAACTCAAGCGTGAACTTTTCAATATTTTCAACTTTCGCGCCGCGCCAGCCATAAATCGACTGATCATCATCACCGACGATCATTACATGGCAATCCGGCCCAGCCATCATACGCAGCCAGGCGTACTGGATGTTGTTGGTGTCCTGAAACTCATCAACCAGGATGTGTTTGAAACGCGCTTGGTAGTGTTCACGAATGTGCTTTTTCTCACGCAGTAACTCGTGCGCACGCAGCAAAATCTCGGCGAAATCCACCAGTCCGGCGCGATCACACGCTTCCTGATACGCGCTGTACAACTGCAGATAAGTTTTGGTGATCGGATCGTGATACGCATCGATGTGCGCCGGACGCAGGCCTTCGTCTTTCTTGCCGTTAATCCACCAGGCTACCTGACGTGGCGGCCACTGTTTCTCATCCAGGTTCTGTGCCTTAATCAGACGGCGCAGCAAACGCTGCTGATCATCACTGTCGATGATCTGAAAATCTTCCGGCAGCTTCGCGTCCAGATAGTGAGCGCGCAGAATACGGTGACAGATACCGTGAAACGTGCCGTTCCACATCCCGGAGGCACTGCCCATCATCAATTCTTCAATCCGGCCGCGCATCTCCGCCGCCGCTTTGTTGGTAAACGTCACCGACATGATTGAAAACGGCGAGGCCTGTTCCACCGACATCAACCAGGCAATCCGATGCACCAGCACCCGAGTTTTACCACTGCCGGCCCCGGCCAGAACCAGCAGGTTCTCCAGCGGAGCGGCCACCGCTTCGCGTTGTTTATCGTTAAGGCCGTCGAGTAATAAAGAGGGATCCATCATGGCACAGCTACTGGTTATTTATACATAAAGCCTGATTATACCCAAGTGCGGTCAAGATGCACGCGCTGGCGGTCAAATCTCCGCCGAGAGCGCGCTGATACCGGCCAAACAAAACCGGGTTGGCTGGTGACGCAAGGGGTCACGAAACAAAAAAATTCTCACATGGAATCAGTTTGTTAAATAACAAAATCGAATAAAAAAGCGAAAATGTATATTTTTTGTGAAAGTTTTCCCCGGCTTTATCTATCTTCTTAAGGGAGCAAAGCAGGCAATTCGCCTGGCCGTCTTTGCCGACACACAAAGGAAAGTAAACAACCGTCTGAGGAATTGATGATGAAGAAATCGAATCTGGCCGTTACCGCGGCAGTCACCGGCTTACTGGCACTGGGTGGCACTATGCTGACCGCTACCCCGGCTGCGGCCGCAGAAAAAGAGAAGTGCTACGGCGTCGCCAAAGCAGGCAAAAACGACTGTGCGACCAAATCCAGCTCATGCGCGGGCACCGCCAAAGAAGACCATATGAAAGATGCGTTTGTCGTTGTCCCGAAAGGCCTGTGCGACAAGCTGGCCGGTGGCACTACTCAGTCTTCATAATCCCCAGTAAGGCGCGCTGTGGATTGGTACAGCGCTCCTTACTTTGCTTCCTGCACCAATTCGTGAGACAACCTTTATGCCATCCACCAGCCACAACATCACGACGCCCTTTCATCCTCTGAGCGGGGTCGGGTTGCGGGCGCCTCATCTGAATTACTTCTGCGCTCAGACTCCACCACTCAGCTGGTTGGAGATCCACAGCGAAAACTACTTTCAGCCCTTCTCCCCCCAGAGACAGCAATTGCGTCAATTGGCCCGGGACTACCACATCAGCTGTCACGGCATCGGCCTGTCACTCGGCAGCGCCGAACGGGTCAGTCGCCCGCACTTGGTCCGGCTCAAAGCGCTGGTGGATGAGATCCATCCCATCTTAATTTCTGACCACCTGAGCTGGAGTCAGCACGGCGGTCATTACTTTAATGATTTGCTGCCCTTGCCCTACACTGAAGAAGCATTGACAGTTTTTTGCCGCAACGTCAGCGAAGTCCAGGAATACCTGGGCCGGCCAATGCTGATTGAAAATCCCTCCAGTTACCTGACATTTCAGCACTCAACCATCAGTGAATGGGAATTTTTACGTGCTGTCCAGGCCCGTACCGATTGCCGTCTGCTGCTGGATCTGAACAATGTGCATGTGTCGGCGTTTAATCACCGCTTCGACTGCCAGACCTACCTAAATGCCCTGCCGGCAGAGGCCGTCGATGAAATTCATCTGGCTGGCTACACCGTCAAAACCCTCGAGCAGGGCGATATTTGGATCGATACACACAGCCGGCCAGTGAGTGATGCCGTCTGGCAGCTGTATGACGCCTGGTTACAACAACACGGCCCACGTCGAACGCTGATTGAGTGGGATAGCGACATTCCAGAACCCGCCGTTTTGCTCACCGAAGCAGCCAAAGCCAGCCAGCGGTTAAACGCGGCCGACCCCAAGATGAGGTGTTCATCATGACGCTGGCTGAGTTGCAACACCAGTTTGCTAATGCGCTGTGTTATCACGCTGACGGCGAGCAATGCGGCATAAACAGCGATCACTTTAGCGCCGAGCAGAGACTGCAAATCTACCGCAATCATTTTGTGGTGAGTCTCGGCGAGGTGCTCAGTGCAACCTATCCGCTGCTGGAGCAAGTGCTGGGGGAAGCGTGCTTTGCCCAGATAGCCCGTCACCATGTGTTGCATCACCCCCTCAACGAAGGCGATGTCACTCATTATGGCGCCGGACTGGCGGAAACCGTTGGGCAGTTTACCGAGGTGCTCAAAGCGGCGCCCTACGCAGTTGCACTGGCTGAATTTGAATGGCAGATCGATCGGGCGCGTCAGGCGCAGGCCGAACAGCGACCCGCTACGTGCCAGCCAATGGAAAAACTGGCCGAAGTGCCAGCCGAACAATACACGGCGCTGTGTCTGCACCTCAGACCCGGCGTGTTGTGCCTCGCCAGTGACTACGCTGTGTTTGATTTATGGCATGCCATCCACCAGCAGCACTTTGATGATCTGGATTTGTCCCAACCGCAAGTTGGTGTGATTGCCGCTCACGCCGATGGTCGCCTGCAACTGCAATCGCTGTCTGATACGGCCTATCAGTTGATGTTTCATGTGAAACATCAACACGCACTGGGCGCGATTCCACCGGCACTGCTGAGCGGGCTGAATGATTTAATGCAACACGACTGGTTGTGCGGCTTCTCACTGCAACACAACAGTGAACGTACACAAGGAGATACACATGTGTAAGGCGATCAAACACAGGCTCAGCGGTTACGATGCGCAGGTACGCCGCTTACAGAGTATCGGCATTCCGGTGCTCTTATTGCTGTGTCGGGCATGGGTGGGCTGGGTGTTTTTCAATTCCGGGCTGGTTAAAATCGCCTCGTGGGACAGCACCTTATACCTGTTTGAGTTTGAATATCAGGTGCCGCTGCTGCCGTGGCAGTGGGCCGCCTATCTTGGCACCGCATCGGAGCTGATACTGCCGCTGTTTGTTGTCCTGGGGCTACTGACACGGCCGATGGCCACCTTGTTGTTCGCCTTCAATATTGTGGCCGTGGTGTCCTACCCGCTATTGTGGGAAAAAGGGTATTATGACCATCAGTTGTGGGGCTTGATGCTACTCATAGTTATGCTGTGGGGCGCCGGCCCGCTGTCGCTGGATAGATTGCTGCGCCAACAACTGCAAAATTAGTCACTGCTATCGCCCGATAAATCGTCTTTGACCGAATTGACGGCGTCACGCGAAGCATGCCCGATGGCTTTGGTGGTATCTCGGGTAGCATGACCAATCGCCGTCGTGGCATCCCGGGTGGCATGACCAACCGTGCGGCCAGCTTCTTTCAGTTCGGCACATCCTGTCACGCCGAGGAGGATTCCAGTGGTCAACCATAACGCTTGGGTAAATTTCGACATAAGCACTCCTTTTATCATGCCACTCAATATATCACTGACGTAACGAATAAACCCACCCGTCGCGGGTGGGTTTATCGTTTTATTTACTCAATTTTCACCGGCGGCAGACACCGCGCTCAGGCGGCGATACCACTGTGGCGCAGCAGCGCATCGATTTGCGGCTCACGGCCTCGGAAGCGTTTGAACAGTTCCATCGGCTCTTCGCTGCCGCCCATTTCCAGAATATTGTTCAGGAAACTCTGGCCGGTCTGCGGGTTAAAAATGCCCTCTTCTTCAAAACGGGAAAAAGCATCAGCAGACAACACTTCTGCCCACAGATAGCTGTAGTAACCGGCGCTGTAACCACCAGCAAAAATGTGGCTGAAGCTGTGCGAAAACCGGTTCCATTCCAGGCTTGGCAGGACAGCCACTTTGGCTTTCACTTCGGCCAGCGTTTCCAGCACTCGTGGACCAATCTCCGGATCGTACTCGGTGTGCAAGGTGAAATCGAACAGCCCAAACTCCAACTGACGCAGAATGAACATCGCCGACTGGAAGTTCTTGGCCGCCAGCATTTTTTCCAGCATCGCTTTCGGCAGAGGTTCGCCGGTTTCGTAATGTCCGGAAATAAACGCCAGTGCATCTTCTTCCCAGCACCAGTTTTCCAGAAACTGACTCGGCAGCTCCACCGCATCCCAAGGTACCCCATTGATGCCCGACACCGCGCCCGTTTCCACCTGGGTCAGCATGTGGTGGATCCCGTGACCAAATTCATGGAACAGGGTCACGACTTCATCATGGGTAAACAGCGCCGGCTTATCGCCGACCGGGCGGTTAAAGTTACACGTCAGGTAAGCCACTGGCGTCTGCAGCTCGCCCTGGGCATTGATGCGACGCACGCGGCATTCGTCCATCCAGGCACCACCACGCTTGTGCTCACGCGCGTACAGGTCGAGATAGAAGCTGCCGCGCAACTGGCCATTCGCGTCGAGAATATCGAAAAAGCGCACCGACTCGTGCCAGGTTTCCACCCCCTGACGTTCTTGCACTGACATGCCAAAGACCCGTTTCAATACTTCAAACAGCCCGCTGACCACTTTGGCTTCCGGGAAATATGGACGCAGCTCCTCGTCGGAGATCTGGAACAGGTGTTGTTTGTGTTTTTCACTGTAGTAAGCAATATCCCACAGGTTCAGTTCATCCACACCGAACTCTGCGTTGGCGAACTGGTGTAATTCGTCCACTTCACGCTCACCCTGCGTTTTGGCTCGGCCGGCCAGATCATTGAGAAAGCCCAACACCTGCTCGGGTGTTTCCGCCATTTTGGTGGCCAGAGATTTCTCGCTGTAGCTGTGAAAGCCAAGCATACGCGCAACTTCGTGACGCAGTTTCAACTGCTCGCTGATGATGTCGCTGTTATCCCATTTCCCGGCATTCGGGCCACGGTCTGAGGCGCGGGTCACGTACGCTTCGTACAACTCCTGACGCAGCGCCTGATTGTCACAGTAAGTCATCACCGGCAGATAAGACGGGATATCGAGCGTCAGCAGGTAACCGTCCAGCTCTTTGGCCTGTGCCGCGGCTTTCGCTGCTGCCAGCGCCGATTCCGGCATGCCGGCCAGTTGCTCGACATCGGTCACCTGCTTCGTCCAGCCCATGGTCGCATCGAGTACATGATTGGAAAACTGCGAACTCAGCTCCGACATGCGCTTGCTGATTTCACCGTAGCGATGCTGCTCCGCCGCTGGTAGACCTATGCCGGACAGTTCAAAATCACGCAACGCATCATTAATGGTTTTCTGTTGAGCGCGGCTTAAGGAAGCAAAAGCCTCACTGGCTTTGATGCCCTTATACGCTTCAAATAGCCCTTTATGCTGCCCCACCCAAGTGCCGTACTCGGACAGTAAAGGCAGACAACTTTCGTACGCCTCGCGCAGCTCCTCACTGTTGACCACAGAGTTCATGTGACTGACCGGCGACCAGATGCGACTGAGGCGATCATCCACTTCCTCGATCGGCGCGACGATGCTGTCCCAGCTTGGCGCCTGGTCACTTTCCAGCACGGCTTCTATCTTGGCGCGGCAGTCGGCAATCGCCTGCTCGACCGCAGGTTTGACATGTTCCGGCTTAATCGCCGAAAACGGCGGTAAGTCGGTAAAGGTGAGAAGCGGGTTCGACATAAATCATTCCTTTTGCTGCAAAAGTGCCCGAAGCGGCACGCTTAATAATCTTGAGGTATTAAATAGTAAATATAGGTAGGTTCAGCAATTTTCAATAGTGGCGTATAATCGAGCATATACGTTTATTGTTGCACGACACCGATTGGGGTCGTTTCGAGAGTCTGATTTGTTAAGTTATCGCCACAGTTTCCACGCCGGCAACCACGCTGACGTAGTGAAACACATTGTTCAGAGCCTGATCCTCAACGCGCTCAAGCAGAAAGAGAAACCCTTTGTTTACCACGATACCCATTCTGGGGTCGGCCGTTACGATCTGACCCATGAGTGGGCAGAGAAAACCGGCGAGTACAAGCAAGGTATCGCGCGCGTCTGGCAGCAGCAAGACATTCCGCAGGAAATTCAAAGCTATCTGAATGCAATTAGACAACTTAACAACGGCGACACGCTACGCTACTACCCAGGCTCACCGCGCGTTGCCCGGGCTCATCTGCGCACGCACGACCGTATGGTGCTGACTGAACTGCACCCAAGCGACTACCCGCTGCTGGAGCAGGAATTTCACCGTGATCGTCAGGTCAGCATTTACAAAGAAGACGGCTTTTCCCGCCTCAAAGCCAGCCTGCCACCGAAGGAAAGACGTGGCCTGGTGCTGATTGATCCGCCGTACGAACTGGCACGCGAATATCGCGATGTGGTCCAGGCGATCTACCACAGCTACAAACGCTGGGCGACGGGCATCTACGCCATCTGGTACCCGGTGGTGAATCGCTGTGATATCGAGGACATGATTGAAGGCCTGCAAGGACTCGGCATTCGCAAAATCTTACAAATTGAACTGGGGGTGGCACCCGACACCAACGAGCATGGTATGACCGCTTCTGGCATGATAGTGATCAATCCACCATGGAAGCTGGAAAGCCAGATGAACGAGATTTTGCCTTTCCTTAAAGCAGCAATTGCGCCGGCGACCGGTCATTATAAAGTCGAGTGGATTGTGCCGGAGTAACTCCGGCGTACGACGAATTTATACGGGTGGATTGAGTTCAGCCGATCTGCCCTCATCTAAAGATTAACCATAAATTTGGTTCCCCACCCCAGGGACTCGGGCAAGGAAACCAGGGACAACACCATTTGGAGAAAGTCATGGCGACTCATTTTGATTATATCTGTATCGGCGGCGGTAGCGGCGGTATCGCATCCGCCAACCGCGCGGCAATGTACGGTGCCAAAGTCGCACTCATCGAAGCACAAGATCTGGGCGGTACCTGTGTCAACGTCGGCTGTGTGCCAAAGAAAGTGATGTGGCACGGTGCGCAAATCGCAGAAGCGATGAACCTGTACGCCGAAGATTACGGTTTTGACGTGGATGTGAAAGGCTTCGACTGGAGCAAACTGGTTGAGAGTCGTCAGGCGTATATTGGCCGTATCCACCAATCTTACGACCGCGTATTGGGCAACAACAAAGTCAATGTCATCAAAGGCTTTGCTAAGTTTGTTGACGAGAAAACCGTTGAAGTGAACGGCGAACACTACACCGCGGATCATATCCTGATCGCCGTCGGCGGTCGTCCAACGATCCCTGACATTCCGGGAGCTGAACACGGCATCGATTCCAACGGTTTCTTCGATCTGGCAGAACAGCCCAAACGCGTCGCCGTGGTTGGCGCGGGTTACATCGCGGTTGAAATCGCCGGTGTACTGCACGCACTCGGCACTGAAACGCATTTATTTGTGCGTAAAGAGTCACCACTGCGCAGCTTTGACCCAATGATCATTGAGACGTTGGTTGAAGTGATGGATGCGGAAGGTCCGAAACTGCACACCCACTCGGTACCAAAAGAGATCGTCAAAGAAGCCGACGGCAGCCTGACTCTGCATCTGGAAAATGGTGAAAGTCAAAACGTCGACCAGCTGATCTGGGCGATCGGCCGTCATCCGGCCACAGACGCGATCAACCTGGCCTCGACTGGTGTGGCTACCAACGACAAAGGCTATATCAAAGTCGACGAATACCAGGAAACCAACGTTGCTGGCATATACTGTGTTGGCGACATCATGGAAGGTGGTATCGAGCTCACTCCGGTGGCAGTGAAAGCTGGTCGTCAACTGTCTGAGCGTCTGTTCAACAACAAGCCAAACGCGAAAATGGACTACGACCTGGTCCCAACCGTGGTCTTCAGCCACCCACCAATCGGCACCATCGGTCTGACTGAACCAGAAGCCATCGCCAAATTCGGTGCAGACAACGTGAAAGTCTACACCTCAGGTTTCACCGCGATGTACACCGCAGTCACCAAGCACCGTCAACCGTGCAAGATGAAACTGGTGTGTGCGGGCGACGATGAGAAAGTGGTTGGTCTGCACGGCATTGGCTTCACGGTCGATGAGATGATCCAAGGCTTTGGCGTGGCGATGAAGATGGGCGCAACCAAAGCCGACTTCGATTCGGTTGTGGCGATCCACCCTACCGGCAGCGAAGAATTCGTGACGATGCGCTGAGCACCAGTCACAACGAAAAAAGGCCGCAAATGCGGCCTTTTTTATGCGTGCGTGAAACGCGATTATGACTTCATCGATTTGATCAGCCCATCCAGCTCTTTCAGCAGTTTGCTGGTGTCGGGATCAACTTTATTCATCGCCGCCACCAGTTTCTTCTGCAGCTGTTGATTGACTTGCTGCACGTCTGGGTTCGCCAAAAACTGTGTCCGTTTGTCCGCTTGTTGCTGTTGCTGGGCTTTGAGTTTGGTCAGTATCGACTGGCGCTCACTTTCCGTCAGGCCTTTGTCGGCCAGTTTCGTCCGGGCACTTTGCAGCGCCTGCTCAAAGCCTTGCGGATCATACCCGACTTCTTTGGCTTTCTTCTCCAGAGTGGCATTGGCTTTTTCCGTGGCATTCACCAGTTCAGGGTCCTGCTCATACGCTTTCTGTTTAATGGTCGCCAGCTCCTGCTGGATTTCCCCGACCCGCTGACTGATCTGCTGGCTCTGTGCGATCGCCTGTTGCAGATTGGCTTTGGTATCTTGAGTCTCACCCTGTGCCATCACGGGAGATGCTGCGACCGCAGCGGACAATGTCAGCAAAGTTAGCAATTTTTTCATAGGGCACCTTTAGATGTTGTGGTCGAATGGTGTGCGTTGCCATTCCACTCTAAGAGGTGTGACCATTATTTAGTCAAACTGCCGTCATAAATTGTTAACGGGCGGTCAAACCCCACCTGCTACTTTACGCACATCACATTTAACAGTGAGGAGCCGCTAAGTTGATTGACCTTGCCACTGGTAAACAGCCCTTTGCGTTCAGCCCCCCAGTACGGCAGGTGGATCGGCCACTGTTTTTTCTCCATCACTTTAGTATCAAGCAAGGTCTGCCACTGCGTTTCTCCCGGCAGGCGCATGCCGATCTTGCGGCAGGTTTGCAGCGCACGCTCGTAGCTGAGCCGATTCCACGGTAAACCGTGTTCCATGTAAAACTGTTCATCACTGAACATCAGATACGGCACGCTGTAGGTGGTACCGGCAATTTGAGTTTGCAACCGGATACTGATCTCATTTTTACTGCTGGCTTTGCTGGCCGGGGCCGGTTTGGCAGCAGGGGCGGGTTTGTTCGCCACCGGTTTCGCGGCCTGCGCTGGCTTAGCCGCGGCAACCCGGGTCACCGGCTTGGATTTTACACTCGGCGGATTGGCGGACACGGCTTTGACCGGTGCCCCTTTCGCCACTTCGCGGATAAAAGCTTCCTGGTAACCCGGCACACGCTTCACTGCCGCCAGTTCACGCTTGGCCTGAGCGAAGTCCTCATACGGACCAATCAGACACCGAAAGCCTTGCTTCTCCGGCTTCCCCCACACATCTACCGAAAGGTGTTGATACAGGCGAGCGGCCGTCGCCAGCGGCATGGGTTTGGTCAGCATGCCGCACTGAATCCAGAAACTGGACTGCTGGGCACGCGGCGTCTGATTGCCCCATAACCCTTTGCCGATCGGACAAGACTTGTCCAGTACCGGCAATTCATTGGTGGAGGCTTGCGTGGCACCACAGAGAAACTCCTCGCTCTGCGCCGCCGATAATGGGGCCGACAATGTCAGCGCCACCAAGCCGAGCAGTGAGGAACGGCGAACTTTAGACATCTTTGCCATGCTCATATCCATACGCGTTGTATACCTTTTTTCGTGACTTTTTCAGGACGACTCTCAATGTATGAAACCGAATGCAAAAAAAGAGCCGTAATCACTTACGGCTCTTAGTTTAGGGAGATAATTGATTTAAAATCAATCGATGTCATCAACCTTTATAGATTTTCGGGTTGAATACGTCACGCAACCAGTCGCCCAGCAGGTTGATCACCAACACCAGAGTCACCAGAACGATGCCAGGGAAGACAGTGATCCACCACGAACCAGAGAAGATGTAGTTAAAACCAATACTGATCAGCGAGCCAAGCGACGGTTGGTCGACAGGCAGCCCCAGCCCGAGGAACGACAGAGCCGCTTCCGACATAATGGCGTTCGCCACCTGCACCGTCGAAATCACCAGGATAGGCGACAAACAGTTCGGCAGGATGTGACGGAACATGATGCGCATCGATTTAAAGCCCATCACGCGCGCCGCTTCAACATACTCTTTCTTCTTTTCCGCCAGAACTGACGCACGTATGGTTCGTGCGTATTGCGGCCACTCCGCCACACCGATGATCACCACCAGCATCAAGACGGCGTATTCGCTGTAAAATTCGCTGCCAAAGCTGGCTTTGAAAATGGCCGAGACAATGATCGCCACCATCATGGTCGAGAACGACAGCTGCACATCGGCAAAACGCATCAGGAAGCTGTCGATCCGGCCACCGAAATAGCCCGCTGACAGACCAATCACGATCCCCAGCAACAATTGCAGGCCAACCGCCAGGAAACCTATCGTCAGCGACAGGCGTGAACCGTACAAAATGGTCGACAGAATATCGCGCCCCTGGTTGTCCGTTCCCAGAGCAAAACGGGCATCACCGTCTGCCATCCAGGATGGCGGCAGCTCTGAGTCCATAATGTCAATCGCGGCCAGGTCGTACGGATCGCTCGGTGACACCAAAGGGGCCACCAGCGACAAACACAGAATCACCATAAAAATGGCAAAGCTGAACATGGCAACTTTGTCGCGCAGGAAATAGTAAAGAAAATCGGATTTTTTGAAACGCTCCCAACGAGAAGGAGCCGCAGTAACAGTTTGCATGATTATGCTCCTTTTCCGGTCAGATTCACGGTCGGGTTGATCAGACCGTACATCAAGTCAACGATGGTGTTGGTCACCACAAAAATCAGGCCGACGAAAATGACGTACGCGGTGATCAGCGGTGTATCTACCCGGTTGATGGCTTCAAGGAAAAGGAAACCGGTCCCCGGCCACTGGAACACAGTTTCGGTCAGGATGGTGTAGGCCACCATCGTACCGATTTGCACCCCACCGACGGTCAGAACCGGCAGCATGGTGTTTTTCAGCGCGTGCTGATAGTAGATTTTGTTCAGCGCCAGACCTTTCGCTTTGGCGAATTTGATGTACTCCGAGCTCAGTACTTCCAGCATTTCAGAGCGAACCAGACGGATAAACAGCGGCAGCATGATCGACGCCAGAGAGACACACGGCAGAATCAGGTGCGCCAGCCCGTCAAGCGTAAAATAACCGGACTCCCAGCCCAACCAGTTCGCGGTCTCGCCGCGGCCAAAGGACGGCAGCCAGCCCAGCTCTATCGAGAAAATGTACATCAGCATGATCGCGGTCAGGAACACCGGGATCGAAATACCAATACTACTGAACGCCATCACCACTTTGGTGAAAAAACTTTTGGGGTGAATGGCGGAATAAACGCCGAGCGGTATCGAGAGCACGATGATGATCACCGTGGCGCCAAACACCAGTTCAAGCGTGGCAACCAATTTATCGAGGATCACGTCCACCGCAGGACGTTTGAAGAAATATGACGTACCCAAATCGCCTTGCAGCGCATTGGTCACAAAACGAGTGTATTTAGTCACGAAGGGATCATTCAGGCCCAACTCATCACGCAGTGCCTGACGTTCTGCTTCAGAAACCGACTGACCGACAAGCTCACGCAATGGGTCACCCAGGTTATCCTGAATGGCAAACGCCACCAAACTGATCACAAACATCACTATCAGTGCCTGAAACAGGCGCTTGACCAGAAACGAAAACATTCCTTGCCCCTTTCTATCCTTGAACTTCTGCCGAATCCGGGCAGAAGAGAGAAATTCAGCCTCAAAAATGGCACTTAACCCGACTGAAACAAAGCTAAGCACCAAAAGTTACTCAAAGGCATCCGCCTAAGCGGACGCCTTTGCGGGACTGGGGTTATTTGACCACCAGATCACCAAAGTAAGGGAAGTTCATTGCGTTGACGATCGGCTTGATATCGACGTTAGATTTCGCGCCCCACGCCAGGTTTTGCCAGTGCAGTGGTACAAACGCCGCATCGTTGTACAAGGTGGCTTCAACCGTTTGCAGCATCTTGGCACGTTTCGCCGGATCGGTTTCCACGTTCGCCGCTTCCACCAGCTTGTCGACTTCTGGGTTTGAGTAGTGACCGCAGTTGTACTGACCTTTACCGGTTTCTTCGTTACGGGTCATGGTCAGGAACTCAGAGAAGTTGGCTGAATCTTCGGTATCAGAGTGCCAACCAATCATCAGCATGTCCGCCGCACACTTATCAAACTCTGGCCAGTACTGAGCTTTCGGCATGGTCTTCAGATCCACTTTGATGCCGATTTTTGACAGCATCGCTGCGACCGCTTGGGCCACTTTCGCGTCATTCACGTAGCGGTTGTTCGGTGCGATCATGGTCAGCGTGAAGCCTTTCTCATAACCCGCTTCTTTCATCAGTGCTTTGGCTTTGTTCAGATCGTAGCGAGGCACCAGAGCGGAATCGTAACCGGCATAACCCGAAGGCCCTTGCTGGCCTGCAGCGGTGGCGAAGCCCTTCATGATTTTCTTCACGATGCCTTCATTGTTGATTGCATTCACGATGGCCTGACGCACACGCACGTCTTTCAGAGCTTCGTTGCTGCTCTGATTCATCTGGAAAGTGATGATACGGGTACCCGGCAGTGTCACCAGATCGACCCCTTTGGCTTCTTCCACCCGTTTGTGATCGTTCGGTGCCACTGGCGCGATCATGTCAACGTCGCCTGACAGCAAAGCAGCCACACGCGTCGCGTCTTCTTTGATTGGCACCAGCGTCAGGTGGTCAACGTTGCCTTGCGTGTCTTTGTCCCAGTAGTCTTTAAAACGTTCAAACTCTACTTTTACGCCCTGTTCACGTGCCGTCACGATAAACGGCCCCGTGCCAGAAACGTGGGTAGACGCGTAAGAGTTGCCGTGTTTCACCAGCTCCGCTTTGTCTTTACCATCGTCGGTCTTACCTGAGTAGAACTTGCTGTCCATTGGGAAAATGTAGGTCGCCGTTTGCAGTACCAACGGGTAAGCGCCTTTCGACACCAGGTCAACCGTGTAGTCGTCGACTTTGACCATTTTCTCATACGGTTCAAAGATCGCTTTGAAATCCGGTGAGTTTTTCAGACGGTCAAACGTCCAAACCACATCATCCGCTGTCAGTTCGTTACCTGAATGGAACTTCACGCCTTTGCGCAGTTGGAAACGGAAAGTCGTGTCGTTGATACGCTCCCACTTCTCAGCCAGACGCGCTTCAAAGTCCAGATCTTGTGTGTAACGAACTAGCGGATCGAACACCATGTGAGACATTTGCAGTGTACCGCCAGACAGTTGCTCATGTGGATCCAGTGATACCGGGTCTGCGTCGTAAGCGACGGTAATGTCGGCGGCGGCGGCGCTAAAGCTCAGCCCTGCTGCCATCAAAGCCACTGCCAGTTTGCTTTTCATGGTTTTCATTGCATAACTCCTTATGCGGGAATCCAATCCCTAGTTGTTGTATTTGCTTCTGTTTCTAAGACCAAGCTCGCTTGGACATTATTGGCTTACGCCGTTTTTACTTCTTCTCTCAAGCCTGTGAATTCAGGCATTAAAGAAATCAGTTGCTTACTGTATTCATGCTGCGGGTTCTGGAACAGTTGCTCCGTCGGCGCGACTTCCAGCAAGGTTCCCATCTGCATGACGCCCACCCGGTCGCACATCTGGCGAATCACCGGTAAATCGTGACTGATGAACAGCATGGTCAGGTTCAGCTCATCTTGGAGATCTTTCAGCAGGTTCAGGATCTGCGCCTGCACGGACACATCCAGTGCCGAAGTTGGTTCATCACAAATCAGCAAACGTGGACGGGTCGCCAACGCACGCGCAATCGAAATACGCTGTCGCTGACCGCCGGAGAATTCATGCGGATACTTCACCCCGGCCATGCGTCCCAGACCAACATGATCCAACAGATCATTGACGATCTGGCGCGTCTCGGCTTCACTGTTGGTCAGTTTGTGGAAACGGATCGGCTCGGCGATGATGTCGAAAATTTTCATCCGTGGGTTCATCGAGGTGTACGGGTTCTGGAACACCATCTGCATCTGACGGCGCAGCGGACGTCGTTCGTTTTCCGACTTAAGCCCGGTCAGATCGATGCCCTCAAACGTCACTTTGCCTGAATTTGGCTGATACAACCCCGAGATCACGCGCGCAATGGTCGATTTGCCCGATCCGGATTCTCCCACCAGGCCGAAGGTTTCCCCTTCGAACACTTCAAAACTGACGTCATTGGACGCCTGAACATACTCGCGGCGACTTTCAAACAAGGAATCCTTGGTGACAAAACGCAGGTTAACGTGTTCGACATTCAGCAATGGGCCGGTGTACTGGCGCTCATCCTGACTCTGTCCCAGCCAGTGGTTTTTGATGTCCAGCGGCTCCATTTCGGTCGCTTCTTCGATGTAGCTGACCAAAGGAAAACGGTCGAGTTTTTTGTCCGAGCGCGGAACCGCGGAAATCAGGCTGCGGGTATAGGCGTGATCCGGATCGCCAAGCACTTTGGCGGTCGGGCCAAATTCAACCAGATCGCCACGGTACATTACCGCAACCCGATCGGTCACGTTAGAGACCACCCCCATATCGTGGGTCACCAGCATACAGCCGACATTGTTCTTGATGCACAGATCACGGATCAGGCTGAGGATTTGGTCCTGGATCGATACGTCCAGAGCCGTCGTTGGTTCATCGGCAATGATCAGATCGGGCTCACCCGCCAAGGCGATCGCAATCACCACCCGCTGACGCATGCCGCCGGAGAATTGGTGAGGATACTGCTTGAGGCGGTTTTCCGGCTGCGGAATACCGACCTGATTCATCAGTGACAATGCGCGCTGATACGCTTCGTCATCACTGACTTTCATGTTGGCGTGAATGGTTTCTTTCAGTTGTTGTTCGACCGTGAACAACGGATTGAGCGACGTCATCGGATCCTGAAAGATAAATCCGATTTTAGAACCGCGCACTTTACGCATCGCTTCTGGTGACAGGCCCGATACCTTTTCGCCATCGAGAAACACCTCACCGCTGGCGATCAGGCCCGGCGGGCTGAGCAAATCACTCACCGCATTACCCACGGTCGATTTCCCTGCCCCCGACTCACCGACCACACCTACGATTTCGCCACGTTCAATATTGAACGATAACGCTTTCACGGCCACATGCACTCCGTGGCGCGACGGGTACTCGATACGAAGATTTTTAACTTCTAAAAGTGACATTACCAGACCTCTACTGCTTCGGCAGTTTTCTGCCCTGTCTGAAAAATTGAATCCATTCCTGCCAGTATAAAATGCTGGCAATTTACAAGCTCATCAATGTGGCAAAAATTTTACACAAAAGCAACAAACAGAGTATAAAAAATCGAAAGCGGTTAAATTAAAAGCAATTAAGCCATATAAAAATGCAGCTTGTATGCATATCATCTTGCCAGCCAAGGTGCTGTAGCA
>NZ_WXWP01000126.1:0-10896 GCF_009904765.1 Vibrio sp. V39_P1S14PM300 | reverse complement strand
TTCTAGGACGAATGATTAAAGGAGAGCCTCATGGCTAACTATTTCAATACTTTGAACCTGCGTGAGCAGTTGGACCAGCTTGGTCGTTGTCGTTTTATGGATCGCAGTGAATTTGCGACGGAGGCGGATTACCTCAAAGGCAAGAAAGTGGTGATTGTTGGTTGTGGTGCTCAGGGCCTGAATCAGGGCCTGAACATGCGTGATTCGGGTCTGAACGTCGCTTATGCGCTGCGCCAGGCGGCGATCGACGAGCAACGTCAGTCATACAAAAATGCCAAAGATAACGGCTTTGAAGTCGGCAGCTACGAAACCCTGATCCCACAAGCGGATCTGGTGATTAACCTGACCCCAGACAAACAGCACACCAATGTTGTGGAAACGGTGATGCCCCTGATGAAAGAAGGGGCGGCACTGGGTTACTCCCACGGCTTTAACGTTGTGGAAGAGGGCATGCAAATTCGTCCAGACCTGACGGTCGTGATGGTGGCACCAAAATGTCCGGGTACCGAAGTGCGTGAAGAATACAAACGCGGCTTTGGTGTTCCGACTCTGATCGCGGTGCACCCGGAAAATGACCCGAAAGGCGAAGGCTGGGATATCGCTAAAGCCTGGGCAGCTGCAACCGGTGGCCATCGCGCAGGCTGTCTGGAATCGTCGTTCGTGGCGGAAGTGAAATCGGATCTGATGGGTGAGCAAACCATTTTGTGTGGCATGCTGCAGGCTGGTTCCATCGTCTGCTACGAGAAGATGATTGCAGAAGGCATTGACGCCGGTTACGCCGGTAAACTGCTGCAATACGGTTGGGAAACCATTACGGAAGCGCTTAAGTTCGGTGGCATCACGCATATGATGGATCGCCTGTCGAACCCGGCCAAAATCAAGGCATTTGAGCTGTCTGAGCAGCTGAAAGAGCTGATGCGTCCGCTGTACAACAAACACATGGATGACATCATCACCGGGCATTTCTCCAGCACCATGATGGCTGACTGGGCGAACGACGACGTGAACCTGCTGGGCTGGCGTGCAGAAACCGGTGAAACGGCGTTTGAAAACTACCCGGAATCCGACGTTGAGATCTCTGAGCAGGAATACTTCGACAACGGCATCCTGATGATCGCCATGGTGCGAGCCGGGGTTGAGCTGGCGTTTGAAGCCATGACCGCTTCAGGCATCATCGACGAGTCAGCGTACTATGAGTCGCTGCACGAGCTGCCACTGATTGCCAACACCATTGCACGTAAGCGCCTGTATGAAATGAACGTGGTGATTTCTGATACGGCAGAATACGGCAACTACTTATTTGCCAATGTGGCCACGCCGCTGCTGCGTGAACAGTTCATGCCATCGGTCGGTACGGACGTGATTGGTCAGGGGCTTGGTGAGGTTTCCAACCACGTGGATAACGCCACGCTCATCGCCGTGAACGATGCGATCCGCAATCACCCGGTGGAGTACATCGGTGAAGAGCTGCGTGGTTACATGACCGACATGAAACGCATTGCGGTTGGTGGCTAAGTCGCCTCCGGCAAGAGATCGGGGGGAGGGTGGCGACACGTTCTCCCCAGATGCACTCCGCACAGATCGGGGTCAATAAATACAACAAGCAAACACAACCTTAACTAAAACAAAAGGCTTGCTCCGAATGGGCAAGCCTTTTTCTTTGTCTGCGTCAGAGCGTGCAGGCGGCAGAATTACTGTTCTTTGTCCGCCA
This sequence comes from Vibrio sp. V39_P1S14PM300, assembly GCF_009904765.1. Classification (NCBI taxonomy): domain Bacteria; kingdom Pseudomonadati; phylum Pseudomonadota; class Gammaproteobacteria; order Vibrionales; family Vibrionaceae; genus Vibrio; species Vibrio sp. V39_P1S14PM300. The sequence continues at coordinate 9,185 of NZ_WXWP01000126.1, read as the reverse complement.
GCTTCTGCTCAATCTCGGCCAGTTTTTGCTCCATCTCGGTCAGCTTCTGGCGCGTGCGCAGCAGCACTTGAGTCTGGACATCAAACTCTTCGCGGCTGACCACGTCCAGTTTGTTTAACTGGCCCTGGATCACCTGGCGTACCTTCTGGTCCACATCGGCGCCGAGGTCTTTGACCGGCTGTGGCATGGCGTCGTGAATCTGCTTCGCGACTTGCTCTAATTTTTTGGGATCAAACATGTGTCATAACTCCTGTCCGTTTGAGATTATTTTATGTAATTGGACCGGGAAAGTCGCCCTGTTTGGCGTAAAAAAGCGAGCACAATAAAAAAAGGCCACCGAAGTGGCCTGTAAATAGAGTCAACGAGCAGATGAATTAATGGTTGTTGTCAGCCAGCTGGCGCTGAGCTGCTTTGGCCTCATCCACCCGTGCCAGCTTTTCCAGATCTTTGTCCTCGACAAACACCGGCAGTGGCTTATGTTTTTCCGCCAGATAGCTGTAGATCACTGGCAGTACGAACAGGGTAAACAGTGTCCCCAGCGCCAGACCAGCCACGATGACGATACCGATGCTGAAGCGCTGCTGCGCCCCAGCGCCCGTGGCGTACATCAATGGGATCAGGCCGGCAATCATCGCCGCCGTGGTCATCAGAATCGGACGCAAACGAACTTTGGCCGCTTCCATGACCGCGTCAATGCGGCTCAGTTTGTTGTGCAACTGTTCTTCCTTGGCCACTTCACAGATCAGAATACCGTGTTTGGTGATCAGACCGACCAGGGTAATCAACCCGACCTGAGAGTAGATGTTCATGGTCGTTGTGCCAAGGAACGCCCCCCATGCCAGCGCAATCAGTGCCCCACAAATAGCCAGCGGTACCGACACCATGATCACCAGCGGGTCTTTGACGGATTCAAATTGAATCGCCAGTACCAGGAAGATCACCGCCAGAGCCAGACCAAAGGTGGAGTATAGGGCGCTGCCTTCAGTCACGTATTGACGGGCTTCACCCATGTAATCGTGGTTGTAGCCGCGTGGCAGCTTGGTTTCTGCGATGTTCTCAAACCAGTTGATCGCGTCTCCCATTGCCGTACCCGGCGCCGGAACTGTGCCTATGGTGGCGGAGTTCAGCTGGTTAAAGTGCGGCAGTGAACGAGGTTCAGCAATCACATCAATGGTGATCAGGCTGCCAAGCGGGATTGCTTTACCATCCGCCGCGCGCACGTAGTAGTTGTTCATCGATTCCGGGTTCAGGCGCCACTTACGTTCAACCTGAGGGATCACTTCGTACGAACGGCCGTTGAGGTCGATACGGTTTACGTAACCGTCGGCCATCATCGTCCCCAGAGTGACCCCGATGTCTTGCATGGTCACGCCGTACGCACCGGCTTTGTCCTTGTCGATGTTGATTTTCATCGTCGCGGAGTCGTAGTTCAGATCCAGGTCCGAGTAGACAAACATGGCGTTCTGGTTCACTTCGGCCAGTACGTCGGTGGCGATGGTGAACAGGCTTTCAAACGCGTTCGGCGTGGTGATGACAAATTGGATCGGCAGACCGGAGCCCGCGCCGGGCAGTTCTGGCATCTGGAACGCGGTGACCGACATGCCCGGGATGTCTTTCACCAGACCACCAACGCGGTTGGTCACATCAGCCTGGCTCGCTTCACGCTGGCTCCAAGGCACCATCGAGGCAATCCCCAGCGCCTGGTTGGAGTTCGGAACACCGGTAAACACCTGAGCAAACTGAACTTCTTTCTGATCCGACAGAATACGGTTCACGTCCGCCATGGTGTTGGCCAGATAGTCCAGGTTCGCGTTGGACTGGCCGGTACCCATCAGCATGATCACCCCTTTGTCTTCCGATGGTGCCAGTTCACTTGGAATGAACTTGAACAGCACCGGCAGACTGCCGAACACGATGATTGCAAATGCGATCACCACCGGACGGTGTTGCATCACTGCACGCAGCATGCGCTCGTAACGGTTGGTCATGCGATCCAGTAAGTGGTGCACTTTCTGCTCGAATTTGCCCGGTTGTTCATTGGCTTTAAGCATTTTCGAACACATCATCGGAGACAGGGTCAACGCGATGATACCGGAAACAAACACCGAACCGGCCAGAGTCAGGGCAAACTCTTTGAACAACGAGCCGGTGATACCGCCCATCAGCGCGATCGGGGCGTATACCGCGCCCAGCGTCAGGGTCATGGCGATAACCGGAACCGCGATTTCACGTGTCCCTATGATGGCGGCGCGGAACGGCGATTCGCCTTCTTTAATGTGCCGGTCGACGTTCTCCAGGACCACGATCGCATCGTCCACCACCAGACCGATGGCCAGAACCATTGCCAGCAGCGTCATCAGGTTCCAGGAGAAACCCATTGCCTGCATGACCATGGCCACACCAATCAGCGACAGCGGAATGGTGACGATCGGGATGATGACCGCCCGGAATGACCCCAGGAACAGGGTGATCACCACCAGTACGATGATCGCCGCTTCCACGATGGTTTTGATCACCTCGTGGATCGACTCGTTGATCGCAATCGTTGAGTCATACAGCACGTTCATCTCGATGTTGCTCGGCATGTTTTTCTTCAGATCCGGCAACAGCTTCATCACGTCCGCAGCGATGTTGATTGGGTTGGCGCTTGGCGCCGCGTTGATCGCTGCCACTACCGCTTCCCGGCCATTGGCACTGGCGCGGTAGGTGTCGTGGCTTTTCGCCAGCATGACTTTGGCAATGTCACCCAGGCGGATCACCGTGCCGTTGTCTTCGGTTTTGACCACCAGAGCTTTCAGCTCGTCGGCGTTCGACACCTGAGTATCGGCGCTGCCGTTGTACAACACGAATTCACCGACCGACTGACCCGTCGCCGACTGGTAGTTGTTGGCGTTCAGAATCGACATCACATCGGTGGCGGTCAGATCGAGCGCCGCCATTTTAGCCGGGTCCAACCATACGCGCAGGGCGTACTTAAGCCCGCCGTACAAGTCGATGCTTGAGATACCGTTCACGGCGTACAGCTGAGGGTTGATCACCCGTTCCAGATAGTCGGTGATCTGGCTTGAGTTCAGCTCAGGGCTGGTAAAGCCGATGTACAGCACCGCAGTAGTCGAACCGGTCGACATGGTAACCGTCGGGTCTTCTGCCTCTTTGGGCAACTGAGAACGTACCGAGTTGGTTTTTGCCAGAACGTCGGACAGCGCGGCGTTCGGATCGGTATTGAGTTTCATGTTGACCGTAATGGTCGACTGACCCAACACCGATTGCGACGTCATGTAGTCAATGTTGTCTGCCTGGGCGACGGCCTGTTCCAAAGGCTGGGTAATAAAGCCCTGGATCAGGTCGGCACTGGCGCCGTAGTAGCTGGTGGTGACCGTCACCACCGTATTCGTCATTTCAGGGTATTCCCGCACCTGCATTTTAAATACCGCCTGCAAACCGAGCAGGGCTATCAAAAAGCTGATCGATACCGCTAAAACCGGACGTTTAATGAAAACATCAGTAAAGCGCATGTGTCCCTCGCTTACAGCATTGGTGTTTCAGCTGGTGTGGTGGTGGCATCGCTTTCGACGATGCGCACTTTAGCACCGTTACTCAAACGTACCTGACCTGTGGTCACCACCGTATCACCCGGTTTCACGCCTTCAAGAATGTGAGCGATGTCTTTGGTGCGTTCACCCACTTTTACCACGTGTTGCTGAACGCGTTTCTCACCATCTTTATCCGTGATCACGTAAACATTGTTGCCGTAAAGCGTGAAAGTGATGGCAGTTTGCGGTAGCGTCACCTGGTTTGCCAGCTTCGGCAGGATGATGTGCGCGCGGGCAAACATACCGCTGCGCAGCTTACCGTCGCTGTTCGGGATGTCTGCCTGAACCTGAATCAGACCGCTCTGCACGCTGACGGCAGGCTCAATCGCAGTGATCGCCCCTTTGAATGGCTGATCCGGGTAAGCATCGACAAAGATATCGACTTCCTGCTTCAGACTGATACGAGAGATATCGCGCTGAGGCACGGTGAAGCGCAGACGCATCACGCTGGTGTCTTCCAGGCGCACAATCTCGGTACCGGTTTGCAGGTACTCACCCAAATACACGTTACGGATACCAACCACACCAGCAAATGGCGCTTTGATTTCACGGCGGTCAATGGTGGCTTTCAGCGACTCGATGTCTGCCGACAGTGAGTAGTAGTTTGCTTCGGCTTCATCAAACGCTTCTTTGGAAATGGAGCCTTTTTTGTACAGCCCACGGTAACGTTCGTATTTGGCTTTGGCTGCTGGCAGGCGCGCCTGCGAGCTCTTCAGGTTGGCTTTTTCCACATCAGAGTCGAGCAGGACCAGTGGCTGGCCCGATTCAACCTGAGTGCCGGATTCGAAAGTAATTTGATCAACAATGCCGGCGGTTTCGTTCGAAATGGTCACCCCCTGATTCGGCTCGATAAAGCCGATCGCTTCAATCACCGGTACCCAGTCGACGGCTTTGACTTCCATCGCGGTGACCGGAAATTCAGGCTCAGGCCGATTGGCCATGAATTCGGCAATCTTCTGTTGCTTGAACATGTTGACACCTATCACACTGCCAAACAGCAGTATGACGATCAGTATCATAAAGAAAGTCCACTTTTTCATTCTTATGAGAACTCCAAGTTAGTGTTTAATTATTGCATCCCAGCTGGCTTCAATGGCCGCTTCAAGTGCGTCATCGTCCAGCTGATAAAATCCCAAAGCGTGTTTTCGTGCCAACGCAACGCTGGCTTCAAAGCTCAGGCCGGATAGCACCTCATGAGCCAGAGGTTTAAACAGGCCGGTTTGTTTCCCTTCTTCGAAAAGCCGGTAAACCTTGTCAAACATTTCCCGCTCCACTTCTTTACGTGCGCAGCACTGTGAAGAGGGCAACGATTCGTACTGAACCCGGTTTTTCAGAATATCCAGATTAGAACCGGCCAGATTCCAGATGTTGAGCCACATCGTTCGATAGCGCTGTTTCAGCGGCATATCATCAGAGACACCAGCCTGCACTTCATTGGCTATGCGTTGCGTAACATGTAAACGTACCTCATCGAGGAGATGCTCTTTATCCGAGAAATAACGGTAGATCGTGCCTGCAGCGACGCCGGCTTCGGTTGCCAGCCGGTGCATCGATAGCCCCTGAAAACCGGATTCTGCAATCAGGGCTTCCGCGGCCAGGAGTATCTGCTCACGTTTATCTACACTAGTGTTACTGGTCATAAATCCCACCACCAATGAATGAACGTTCATTCATTATAGCTCACATTGCAGGCAGTTATGCAACCAAGTATTGTGAATCGACGTAAAAAATCTTATTGCAGAGACAATAGCAATCATGCCATTGCAGCATTATTATAGTCGCCCTGTTTTTTTACTGAATTGAGCTGACGATGAAGCTGAACCCAAGACAAGATGAAGCGGTGAAATATGTGTCGGGTCCGTGCCTGGTGCTGGCCGGCGCCGGCTCGGGCAAAACACGTGTGATCACCAACAAAATTGCCTACCTGGTTCAGCAGTGTGGCTACAAAGCGCGCAATATTGCGGCGGTGACCTTCACCAATAAAGCGGCGCGAGAAATGAAAGAGCGGGTGGGGCAGACCTTGGGCAAAGCGGAATCGCGTGGCCTGATGGTGTCGACGTTCCACACGCTCGGGCTGAATATCATTCGCCGTGAGTACAAAACCCTCGGGCTGAAAGCTGGCTTCTCCCTGTTTGATGATCAGGACCAGTTGGCGCTGTTGAAAGAGTTGACCGAGAAGCAGCTCGACGGCGACAAAGATTTGCTGCGTCAACTGATGAGTACGATTTCCAATTGGAAAAACGACATGCTGACGCCGGAGCAAGCCAAGGCGCATGCCCAGGGGGAACAGCAGCAGCTGTTTGCATTTTGTTTCGAGATGTATCAAAAGCAGATGCAGGCGTATAACGCCCTTGATTTCGATGACCTGATCCTGATGCCGGTATTGTTGCTGCGTCATAATCAGGACGTGCGTCAGCGCTGGCAGAACCGGATTCGCTACCTGCTGGTGGACGAATATCAGGACACCAACACCAGTCAGTACGAACTGGTGAAACTGCTGGTCGGTGAGCGCGGGCGTCTGACGGTGGTGGGCGACGACGATCAGTCGATTTACTCCTGGCGTGGCGCCAAGCCACAGAACCTGGTACTGCTTGGTGAAGATTACCCCAACCTGCGTCTGATCAAGCTTGAGCAGAACTACCGCTCGACCAGCCGGATTTTGCGCGCGGCCAACATTCTGATTGCCAACAATCCGCACGTGTATGAAAAATCTCTGTTTTCTGAAATTCCGGACGGTGAAAAACTCAAAGTCCTGTTGGCCAAGAATGAAGAGCACGAAGCGGAACGGATCACTGGTGAGCTGATTGCGCACAAATTTCTTAACCGCACCGATTACCGTGACTATGCGATTTTGTACCGCGGTAATCACCAGTCGCGCCTGATTGAAAAGTCATTGATGCAAAACCGAGTGCCATACAAGTTGTCCGGCGGCACGTCGTTTTTTGCCCGAGCTGAAATCAAAGACATCATGGCGTATCTGCGGGTGCTGGTGAATCCGGATGATGACAACGCGTTTCTGCGCATCGTTAACACGCCCAAACGGGAAATCGGCCCGGTGACGATGGAGAAGCTTGGCAGTTACGCCAACATGCGGGGCAAAAGTTTGTTCGAGGCCAGTTTTGAAATCGGACTTGAACAACACCTCAGTGGTCGCGGGTTGGAGACTCTGCGCCGTTTCACTCACTGGCTGGTGAAAATCGGCGATCAGGCCGAGCGGGGAGACACCGTCGAAGCGGTCCGTTCCCTGGTACGCGACATCAATTACGAAGACTGGTTGTACGAGACGTCTGCCAGTCCGAAAGCGGCCGAGATGCGGATGAAAAATGTCTCGGATCTCTATTCGTGGATTGTTTCTGATCTGGAAGGCGATAATTACGATCAGGAAGAGAAGACCCTCAAAGAGGTGGTTCAGCGCCTGACACTACGCGACATGATGGAGCGAGGTGAAGAAGATGACGACAGTGACGCGGTACAACTGATGACACTGCACGCCTCCAAAGGTCTGGAGTTTCCGTACGTCTATTTGATTGGCTCAGAAGAGGGTATTTTGCCGCATCAGACCAGCATTGACGAAGACAATGTTGAGGAAGAACGCCGCCTGATGTACGTGGGCATCACCCGGGCACAGCGCGAGTTGACGTTTACCATGTGCCGTGAACGCCGTCAGTTCGGTGAGTTGATTAAACCGACGCAAAGCCGCTTTCTCGATGAACTGCCGTACGACGATGTGGAGTGGGAGCAGACGAAAAAACCGGTCTCCCAGGAAGAGCGCATGGCTAAAGGTCAGGCACACATTGCCAACTTACGTGCCATGTTTAACAAGAAATAACGATCAAAAAAGGCTTGCCACTGGCAAGCCTTTTTTCTCGATGCCGGTTACAGGCCTTCGATCATGTGCTCGATGGCGGCAACGATTTCGTCATCGCTGCAGTCCATACAGGTCCCGCGCGGTGGCATGGCGTTAAAGCCGTTGATCGCGTGATCTTTCAACACGTCTTTTCCTTGCGCGATACGCGGACCCCAGTCTGCCGCATTACCGGTCTTGGGTGCGCCACTGACGCCAGAGGCGTGACAGGCGATACAGAAGGTGCCGTAAACGGTCGCGCCGTCACGTGGGCCACTTGGTTTCTCAACCACAGGCTCGCTGCCCGCCAGATACACGTCACCGACAGGTTTGATGCGCTCTGCGATGACATCGTGGTTTTCTTGGCTGACGCTTGCTGCAAAAGAGGCACCAGAAAAAGTGAACGCAGCGACCAAGGCAATGATAATTTTTCGAGACATATCCATTAAACTCACTTTACATTCCTGAAGGTAAGTGCGTGCTTACCTGATTATTAGAGTGGGTTTGATCTACAGCGTTAGATGCTGTTAAATCAATGTAAATATTGGGTGATTATATCCCGATAACTTGTTGCATTAAACAACAAGTTATCAGCTTCAGGGGGTGTGTCACATCGTCAACGTCGGACATTCAGTGTTTAATTGCCCAAAAAGGCGTCAAACGGTAAAAAAAGTTAAAAAAGTACTAGACGGCATAGTGTGATATACGTATTATTCCACTCCGCCGATAGGGCATGCGCCCGTAGCTCAGCTGGATAGAGCGTTGGCCTCCGGAGCCAAAGGTCGAAGGTTCGAATCCTTTCGGGCGCGCCATTTCATCCCGGAGGATGTTTATCGGTACAAAATATAGTGGTGGCTATAGCTCAGTTGGTAGAGCCCCGGATTGTGATTCCGGTTGTCGCGAGTTCAAGTCTCGTTAGCCACCCCATTTCTCGGTGAATAGCGCAGTTTGGTAGCGCATCTGGTTTGGGACCAGAGGGTCGGGGGTTCGAATCCCTCTTCACCGACCATATTTTAGTTTATGGCGTCAACGCGGTAAACATGACAATTTGATGGTGGCTATAGCTCAGTTGGTAGAGCCCCGGATTGTGATTCCGGTTGTCGCGAGTTCAAGTCTCGTTAGCCACCCCATTCTCGGTGAATAGCGCAGTTTGGTAGCGCATCTGGTTTGGGACCAGAGGGTCGGGGGTTCGAATCCCTCTTCACCGACCACATTAAGAAGCCTCGTCAGAAATGACGAGGCTTTTTTTGTTTGTTTTGCTTGCGTGGCCGCGTACGTGTTGTCGCCCAGTGACCCGCTCCGGCTTAGAAATCTATCGGCTGCCTCGGCGCTAATGCCTTCATTTTACCTCATCTGCTACGTTCCCACGGATACCCATTGTCGTTAATGGGACAATTCCGCGTCATGCCGCGCGTTAAGCGTCTGTCCGATCACACAATATTGTATTTTTCTCGATTTATAAGGGATTCCCTCACGGAAGACGGTTTTTTTGTCTATCTTGATATCTGGTAGTGCGTCAGGCGATTTAGGCTTTTTGATAGTTTTATTGACTAAATATTTACCCAGACTCTTGTAGGTAATATCGTGTAATGAAAAATATCTGGTTTTTGTTTCTGTAATGTTAATGGAAAACTAGCGGGAAAATTTGAAGTTTAATTCAGTGGCTGATTTTTATTTTGTTTTATGTTTTTGCCGTGAAACAGCAGTAAAATCTGACTTTGTCACCTAGAGTGGACGTGCTACAGCAC
>NZ_WXWP01000396.1:0-10905 GCF_009904765.1 Vibrio sp. V39_P1S14PM300 | reverse complement strand
GTATGGCGCCAAACGGTCCCCCGAAAAGAAAACCAAAAAAACCGCCCAGGATTTTGCCAAAAATCTGCATTTATGTGCTCTCAATCTATGAATTTTTCTGTGGTTCAGTGGTCTGATAGTGCCGTAAGCTTCAAATTACTTTATGATAAGGGCCGATTTATTTAACATTCGGTCACCTATTCACCGAAGAAATCAAGTTCAACAGGATAGTAAAACTCGATGCCACGTTTTCCCCTAACCCTATTGGCCGCTTCAATCAGTGCTGCTTTTTTTGTGCCTCCGACTCAAGCCGAAGCGACGGTAGAGGATAGTGTGCAGGAACTGCCCGCTATAGATCAATGCTTGATCAATCAGCCAGACCCCGAAAACCCGAACGAACAACCAATTAACGTTGAAGCGGATGCGCTGGAAGCAGTAAACGGCGAAAAAGCGACCTACAGCGGTAACGTGGTTGTCACCCAGGGTAAGAAACGCATTATTGCAGATAACGTCACCCTGCACCAAAAAGAGAACATCGTGGTCGCTGAAGGTAACGTTAACTTCAGCGATGGCCAACTAAAAGGTCTCTCCGATCGCGCCACCAACGATCTCAACACGGATCAGGTGACCTTAGAGAACACCAAGTACAAATTCCTGTGTGAGCCGGGCCGCGGTCATGCGGTCTACATCTCCAAAACTGGCAAAGCCGTGTACGAGATTGAAGACGGCTCGATTACCTCCTGCCCAGACGGTGACAACGCGTGGCGCATGGTCGCCACCAGCATCGACGTTGATCAGAATGAAGAACAGGCCACGTTCTACAACCCACGTTTTGAAATCCAGAACGTGCCGGTATTTTATCTGCCCTGGTTGACCGTGCCGATCGGTGACACGCGTAAAACCGGCTTCCTATACCCGACCGTCTCGTACGGTTCGAGCGACGGTTACGAGATGGAGGTGCCAATTTACTGGAACATCCATCCACAGTACGACTTAACCACCACGTTCAAATACATGTCGGAGCGCGGCACACAGTTGAACGGTGAATTCCGCTACCTCAACGTGCTGGGTAAAGGTGGCATCGAATTTGAGTATCTGCCGGATGATCAGAAATACCAGGAAAAAGGCGATCGCTGGGGTATCCAGTACCGTCACAGCGGTATTTTCCGTCAAGCGTGGAAATTCAACATTGATTATTCCAAAGTCAGTGACATTGATTACTTCTCCGACGTCGACTCCAGCATAGGTAACCGTGAAGACGGCCAGCTGATCCAGGAAGGCGAAGCCACATACCGCTCCAACAACTGGGACGCGTCAGTACTGGTGCGGGACTTCCAGCTGTTGACCGACGACCCGACCAACACCAACCAGCCGTATCGTCTGATGCCACAGCTGGCGTTTAACTACTACTCGCCTGAGCTGATGCGTTATCTGGACTTTGACATGCTGAGCAGCATTTCACGTTTTGATACCGACGCCAGAGGCAAGCCGTCGGCCACCCGCGTCCATATTGAGCCGGGCCTGACCGTGCCGGTGGGCAACACCTGGGGTACCTGGACCACAGAAGCGCGCTTGCTGACCACATACTACCATCAGGATCTGGAAGGAGTGGATCGCACCAATGAGGCGTACGAGAATCTGGACGAGAACCTCACCCGGGTGATCCCGCAGTTCCGCACCCATGCCGGTGTGGTCCTTGAGCGCGGCACCACCTTTATTGATGGCTACACTCAGACGCTGGAACCTCAGGTTCAGTATCTGTACGTGCCGAACGAAAAACAGGACAACATCGGCTGGTACGACACCACGCTGCTGCAAACTGACTACTATGGTCTGTTCCGCAGCCGTAAGTACAGCAGTGTCGACTACATCGCACCGGCCAACCAGGTCAGTTACGGGGCCACCACGCGTTTCTTCGATGATGGCTACAAAGAGCGTCTGAATATCTCGTTTGGTCAGATTTTCTTCCTGGACAAAGGCACGAAAGATTCATCCCCTTACGAAGACAGCAACAACGATGAAGACACCAACTACTCCGCCTGGGCAGTAGAGATGGACTTCAACTATGCCGATGCGCTGTTCTACCATGGTGGGATTCAGTATGACATCGACTCCAGCTCGGTTCAGTCCGCCAACAGCACGCTGGAATACCGTTTCAATGCGGGCTACGTACAGACCAACTACCGTTACGTCGATAAAGACTACATTGATGAGACCGTCACTTTTAACACCAACAACATCACCAAAGACGGCATCTCCCAACTCGGCCTGCTGGGCAGTTACAAGCTGAACCGCAACTGGTCCGCCAGAGCTCAGTACTTCTACGACCTGACCATAGATCAAGACATCGAATGGTTGGCTAACCTGAACTACCGTTCAGACTGCTGGTACATCGGCTTTACCTACAGTAACCAGCTGCGTAAATGGGACCCATCGTTCGGTGCTTACCCAGACGCAGATCCTGAATATGAGAACAACTTCAGTGTTAACTTCGGTATCATCGGTTTCGGTACCTCAGTCGGTTCAGACTCCAGTGCAACTGGTGTCAGCGGTGCTGGCAATGCTCTGGGCTACGGCCGCCCATTCTTCTTGAATAACTAATGATCTCGGTCTGCCGCACAGGCAGACCGGTTTTATAGATAGGACGATAAATGAAATCCTGGAAAGCTACCCTCATCACTCTGCTGGCAACCTGCACAGTGACCCTAGCCCACGCTGCACCGCGTGAGCTGGATCAGATCGCGGTCATCGTCAACGACGGTGTGGTACTGCAAAGTGACATCGACTCAGCGATGAAAACCATTCGCGCCAATGCCAAGAAAAACGCGCAAACCCTGCCACCAGATTCGGTCCTGAAAGAACAGGTCACCGAGAAGCTGATCATGGACACCATTCAGCAACAAGAAGCAGAGCGTATCGGTGTGCGTGTTGACGACAACCGTCTCAACCAAGCCATCGGTGACATTGCGCAGAAAAACGACCAGTCGCTGGAGCAACTGCAGGCGGCTGTGGCAGCTGAAGGGCTGACCTGGGCGGATTACCGTGAGCAGATCCGTAAAGAGATCGCCGCCAGTGAAGCGCGCAATGCGCTGGTTCGCCGCCGCATCAATATTTTACCGGCCGAAGTAGACAACCTGGCGAACCTGCTGGCCCAGGAAACCAATGCCACGGTGCAGTATAAAATCTCCCATATCCAGTTGCGCGTCGACGAAGGCGTCGATAAAGCCGACGTTGAGAAACAAGCCAACGATCTGGTCGCGAAACTCAAATCCGGCGCAGACTTCGCAACCATGGCATACACTTACTCGAAAGGACCAAAAGCACTGCAAGGCGGTGACTGGGGCTGGATGCGCAAAGAAGAGATGCCAACCATTTTTGCCGATCAAATCAGCTTTCAGAGCAAAGGCACGATTATCGGACCGTTTCGCAGCGGTGTCGGTTTCCACATTCTGAAAATCGACGACGTGAAAGGTCTGGAGACAGTGGCAGTAACGGAAGTCAACGCGCGCCACATTCTGATCAAGCCGACCGTCATCCTCAGCGATGAGGGGGCACAAAAAGAGCTGAATGACTTTATCCGTCAAATTCGAGAAGGCAAAGCCAGCTTTGCAGAACTGGCGAAACAGTACAGTCAGGATCCGGGCTCGGCCGCTCAAGGCGGCAGCCTGGGCTATCAAACCCCGGATCTGTACGTACCAGAATTCAAGCATCAGGTCGAAACTCTGCCAATTGGGCAAATCAGTGAGCCATTCAAAACCGTACACGGCTGGCACATTGTTGAAGTAATGGCGCGTCGTCAGGTTGACCGCACCGATGCTGCGCTGAAAAACAAGGCTTACCGAATTTTGTTTAATCGTAAATTCAATGAAGAAGCCAGTGCATGGCTGCAAGAAATGCGGGCCAGTGCCTTTGTTGAACAACTGAATGACGAAAACGATGGCAACAACTAAACGAATCGTGGTGACCGCCGGTGAGCCGGCGGGGATTGGACCGGATCTGGTGCTGGCTCTCTCAACAGAAAGCTGGGAACACCAGATTGTCGTCAGTGCCGACAAGTCGCTGTTGGCCGAGCGCGCCAAGCAACTTGGCGTTGAGGTCAAGCTGCTCGACTACGATGCTGCCAAAGCTCCTGTGGCGCAAACCGCAGGCTCATTGGTGGTGGACCATATTCCTCTGGCAGCGCCTTGCAGCGCTGGACAACTGGATGAAGCCAACGGTCACTACGTATTAAAAACACTGGAAAGAGCCGCTTTGGGCTGTATGAGCGGTGAATTTGATGCTATTGTCACCGGCCCTGTGCACAAGGGGGTGATCAACCGGGCAGGCGTTGCGTTCAGCGGACACACAGAATTCTTCGCGGAAAAGTCAGCAACACCGCTGGTGGTAATGATGCTGGCAACCGAAGGGCTGCGTGTGGCGCTGGTGACCACTCACATTCCATTGGCCTATGTGTCTAAAGCCGTCACCAGCGAACGTCTGGAAAAAATCATTCATATCCTGCATCAGGATCTGGTTGAGAAATTTGCCATTGAGCAACCCAAGATATATGTCTGCGGACTGAACCCGCATGCTGGCGAAGACGGCTGTCTGGGGATGGAAGAGATCGAAACCATCTCTCCGACACTGGAGCGGCTGCGCAACGAACATGGCATGAATCTGGTCGGCCCGTTGCCGGCGGATACGATCTTCAACCAGAAATACCTCGACGAGGCCGATGCCGTACTGGGCATGTACCACGACCAGGTGTTGCCGGTTCTGAAGTTTAAAGGCTTCGGCCGTTCAGTAAATATCACCCTTGGTCTACCCTTTATAAGAACTTCGGTCGATCACGGTACCGCTCTCGATCTGGCAGGGACAGGACGAGCGGACACAGGGAGCTTTAGAACAGCACTGACACACGCTATTGAATTAGTAGAAAAGCAACCGAATTAATTTTTTGAGATGACTATGAGAAATGATGTCCATTTAGGGCACAAAGCGCGTAAACGTTTTGGTCAAAACTTTCTGAACGATCCGTATATCATTGATGGCATTGTCTCAGCCATCAACCCGAAACCAGGCCAGAATCTGGTTGAGATCGGTCCGGGCCTGGGCGCTATTACCGAACCGGTTGGCCGCGAAATCGATAAGATGACCGTGATTGAACTCGATCGCGATCTGGCGGAGCGTTTACGTAACCACCCGGAACTGGCAGACAAACTGACCATTCACGAAGGCGATGCCATGCGCTTTGACTTCACACAACTGGTCAAGCCAAACAACAAGTTACGTATTTTCGGTAACCTGCCTTACAACATCTCTACGCCGCTGATGTTCCACCTGTTTGAGTTCCATAAAGACATTCAGGACATGCACTTTATGCTGCAAAAAGAGGTGGTCAACCGCTTGGCCGCCGGCCCAGGCAGCAAAGCGTATGGTCGCCTGACCGTCATGGCGCAGTACTACTGTAAAGTCATGCCTGTACTGGAAGTGCCACCAACGGCGTTTGTCCCGCCACCAAAAGTAGATTCAGCGGTTGTGCGTCTGGTGCCTTATGAAGATCTACCGCACCCGGCCACCAGTCTCAAATGGCTGGATCGCGTCTGTCGCGAAGGCTTCAATCAACGCCGTAAAACCGTGCGAAACTGCTACAAGGGCCTGCTGGGTGACAACGAGTTTGAACAACTGGGTATCAACTCAGGCGTTCGTCCGGAGAATCTGACTCTGGAGCAGTTTGTCGCGATGGCCAACTGGCTGGACGCTCACCACCAATAATTGCATCATCAAGCCGATAGCACTGCTATCGGCTTTTGTCTGTTAAGACAAGTAAGGAGTTGCCATGGACGTATCCTCACCTTGCATCAAAGTTCAGGTTCACACCAAATACATCGCCGAGCAATCCAATCCGGAACTGCAGCGCTATGTGTTTGCCTACATGATCACGATTAAAAACCTCAGTACAGAAACCGTGCAGCTGATCAGCAGACGCTGGTTAATCACCGATGCTAACGGCAAACAAATGTCGGTAGAAGGTGAAGGCGTTGTCGGCAAGCAGCCGTTTATCGACGGCAACGACGAATACACCTACAGCAGTGGAACGGCACTGGAAACCCCGGTCGGCGTCATGCAAGGCCAGTACATCATGCACGACAGTAAAGGCGTGGAATTCAGCGCTGAAATCGATCCGTTCCGCCTGGCGGTACCGAATGTGCTGAACTAACCGAACGGAGTTGCTGTGTCGACATATATTGTTGGTGATATTCAAGGTTGCTTTGATGAGTTGCAGGCACTGCTGACTCAGGCCGGCTTTTGCGCGGACAACGATCACTTATGGCTGGCGGGTGACTTAGTGGCCAGAGGCCCCAAATCCCTTGAGACACTGCGTTTTGTACGCGATCTGGGCGACAACGCGACCGTGGTACTGGGGAATCATGATCTGCATCTTCTGGCCGTATCGCTTGGGATCCACAAAGTCAAAAAGAAAGATCAAACCCAGCCGATTTTCGACGCACCGGATCGCGACGAGTTGCTGGCCTGGTTGCGTCAACAGCCCCTGTTGGCGGAACACGATCAGTTTGTGATGGCCCATGCTGGGATCTCCCCGCAATGGGATCTGGATACCGCGCGTCAGTGCGCCCGAGAAGTAGAGCACGTGCTACGCAGTGAACACTGGCCTTGGCTAATTGAGCATATGTACAGCAACACGCCGGATTTCTGGCAGCCGACCTTATCAGGGCTGGAGCGTTATCGTTACATCATCAATGCGTATACCCGGATGCGCTTTTGCTTGCCGGACGGACGACTCGACATGGCATGTAAGCTGCCCCCTAACGAGGTCAGTCCCCAGGAACTGATGCCCTGGTTCCGTTTACCGCAACGCATTCAGTTGGCAAAACCGGTTTTGTTTGGTCATTGGGCGGCGTTGGAAGGTTATCAGGGAGAAAGTGTGATCGGACTCGATACCGGCTGTGTCTGGGGCGGCAGCCTCACGATGCTCCGTTGGGAAGATCAGCGCTGGTTCCATCAACCTGCTCTGACGACCGCCTGAGATTACGCCCACCGGAGGGGTGGGCGATGGCATCAACGGCGTTGCCAGATGGTAAAACGCATGTCGTAAGCGTTTTTCTCATCCCGGGCATACTCTTCACTGTGGATCTCTTCAAACGCTTCTCCCCAATCAGGAAACCGGGTGTCACCATCCACTTGGGTGTCAATGAACGTCAGATATAATTTGTCAGCTTGCGGCAGGCAAGTCCGATAGATGCTACCGCCGCCGATAATCATCACCTCTTCCGCATCGCCAGCGGCTTCCAGCGCCGATTCAATTGAGGTCACGGTGGTCACGCCGTCAATGACAAGCGATGCATCACGACTGATAACGATGTTCATCCGTCCCGGCAGAGGACGGCCAATTGAATCATACGTTTTGCGCCCCATCACCACCGGCTTGCCTAACGTACAGCGCTTAAACCAGGCGAAATCCGCAGGTAAATGCCATGGCATTTGATTGTCTTTGCCAATGATACGCTGCTCTGCCATCGCGGCAATCATACTGATGATCATAACTTTTCCTATCTAAACAATCGGTCGACGACGGTAGAATAACAGCCCGGGAACGGCCAGACCAACCGCCAGACCGGCAATAATGAACATCGCCTTGAGAAAGTTTTCCATCAGCGTCGCAATTAAGGCTGGCTGATAGCCCAGATGATTGATTTCGACCATAGCAATCATGGCTTTAAACGCAAACACCCCAGGCACCATAGGGATCAATGCCGCCACAGTAAACACTTTCGGGTGGGCGAGGAATTTGTGCGACCAGTGCACGCCGATCATTCCCACCAACGTTGCGGCAAAAAACGTCGCCCACTCAATCGGAATGCCAAACTGCATCATCAGATAACGCGCACCGTGCCCCAGCGCGCCGCCCAATGCACAGTACTTGAGTGCCGGCACTGGCACATTAAACACCAGAGCAAATCCCACCGCCGGAATGGCGGCAAAAAACATGTCATTGAGTAATCCCAGCAACAGCGTCCAACTCAGCATCTCACCACCCCCATACGCCGATCAGTGTCATCGCAGCCACAATGCCCAAGCTCGTCGCCAACGTCAGCAAGCTGGCCATGGTAAATCGTGCAATCCCCATATTGATGTAGCCTTTCAGCATGTCAGCAACGGCATTGATCAACGGAAATCCCGGTACCAGCATCAGTACGGACGACGCCATCGCCAGTTCAGGGCGATTACCAATTTGCAGTGTCACCGCCTGAGCGGAAATCACGGTGGTGACAAAGGCTGTCGCGGTGAAGTTGAGCAGTGGATTGAAATGGCGGTGACCGATCTCCTGACGCACCACCATACCAACCGATGAAGCGAGAAAGGTCATCGCAAACACACTCCAGTCACCGCCTGCCAGCCGGCTGAACGAAGCACAGGACAAGCCAATCATCACCAGCACCAACCAACGGTTGTAACGCGCCGGGCTGATCTTCTCCAATTTGTGCTGCGCCATCGGCGGATCAATGATGCCACGCTCGAGCATGATACAAATCCGTTGTACCTGTGTGACCACACGCATGTTGATGCCACGATCCGGGCAACGCCGGGCAGTGGTAATACAATGCCCGTCGTACACCGTGGTGATCACCAGCGAGCTGGCGGACAACGAGACTTCCACCTCATTCATGCCACTCGCAAGTCCGATACGACGCATAATATCACCCACCAACGTACTCTCTGCGCCGTGGGCCAGTAACATTTGCCCGGCCTGGGCAATTAAACGGGACACCGCCCGCTGTTCCGATGCCATAGTGTGTCTCTAACTCCATTTAGGTATCGTGTTATTGTGCCTGAAAACATCAGTCAGAATCATGATTTAGACACAAAAAAGCCGCAATAGACATTGCGGCTTTTTAACGGATTTCAATCAGTCGCGAACGTAGATAACGTGCCCGTCATCTTCTTCGTCGTCCCAATCTTCATCATCCCAGTCATCTTCGGTGACCACATTGTCACCGGCCATCGCGTCTTTGTGGTAGTCATCCCACATAAACTCGACTTTTTCTTCATCGCTGCGCTCTTCCACATCGCGCGGCAGCGTTTCCATGAAGTCCGCCAGTTTGTAGCACAGCTCTTTGGTGCCCTGTTTATTCACCGCAGAGATCTTGAAGTATTGCTCTTCCCAGCCCAGAGCATCGAGGATCCGTTGGATCACTTCGTCTGCTTCCTCTTCCGGCATCAGATCAACCTTGTTGAAAACCAGCCAACGTGGTTTATCCGCCAGTTTCTCACTGTACTGTTCCAGCTCATCGATGATCGTCAGCGCATTTTCAACCGGATCGGATTGATCGATCGGCATGATATCGATCATATGCAACAAAACGCGACAACGTTCTAGGTGCTTCAGGAAGCGAATGCCCAGGCCCGCGCCGTCCGCAGCGCCCTCAATCAGACCCGGAATGTCCGCCACCACAAAGCTCTTTTCAGGGACCACACTCACCACACCCAAGCTCGGGATCAACGTGGTAAACGGATAGTCCGCCACTTTAGGTTTGGCCGCCGATACCGCACGGATGAAGGTCGACTTACCCGCGTTTGGCAAACCAAGCATACCGACATCCGCCAGCAGCAACAGTTCCAGCCGCAGTTCACGCACTTCGCCTTTGGTACCCATTGTCTTTTGGCGCGGCGCACGGTTGACCGAGGACTTAAAACGGGTGTTACCCAGTCCGTGCCAGCCACCTTTCGCCACCATGACCTTTTTGCCGTGCTCAGCCACTTCACCGACAATTTCATTGGTATGAATGTCGACCGCTCGCGTCCCCACCGGAACACGCATGACTTTGTCTTTACCGCGCTTACCGGTACAGTTACCACCGCGGCCATTTTCACCGCGTTCCGCTTCATAGAAGCGCTGGAAGCGGTAATCAATCAAGGTATTTAGGTTCTCATCGGCTTCGATGTAAACATCACCACCGTCGCCACCGTCGCCACCATCCGGGCCACCTTTCGCAACGAATTTTTCACGCCAGAAGCTGACGACACCGTTGCCGCCATCGCCTGCCTGAACTTTAATTACCGCTTCATCAACGAACTTCATTTTTCCTCCACTCGTTTGCGTGGGAAGTCAATATAAGTCTAGTAAACCTTAGACTGTAGATCCCAGTCTCCCCGCTTGCTAGGGTCTAGGGTCTAAGGTCTTTGCTCTCTGTATAAATAAAAAACCCCGCCGAATCGGCAGGGCTTTTGAATTCAGCTAGAAACCTAAATTATTCAGCTTCGATGCTTACGAATTTACGGTTTTTAGGACCTTTCGTCTCAAACTTAACTTTGCCGTCAGTCAGAGCGAACAGAGTGTGGTCTTTACCTAGGCCAACGTTGTTACCAGCGTGGAATTTAGTACCACGTTGACGAACAATGATGTTACCTGCTAGTACCGATTCACCACCGAAACGCTTAACACCAAGACGTTTGCTTTCTGAATCGCGGCCGTTACGAGTAGAACCACCAGCTTTTTTGTGTGCCATTGTTAAACTCTCCTATTAGATTAAGCGTTGATACCAGTGATCTTCACTTCAGTGAACCACTGACGGTGACCCTGTTGCTTACGAGAGTGCTTACGACGACGGAACTTAACGATTTTAACTTTATCGCCACGACCGTGCTGTACTACTTCAGCAACAACTTTGCCACCCTCTACAAGAGGTGCACCAACTTGAATGTTTTCACCGTTAGCAACCAGCAGAACTTTATCAAATTCTACAGTTGCGCCAGTTTCAACGTCTAATTTCTCTAAACGAAGAGTTTGACCTTCGCTTACACGGTGTTGTTTACCACCAGATTGGAAAACAGCGTACATATTTTACTCCGCTTTTTCCGCACAGCCTTTTCATGAGGGTGTGCGCTAAACTAATCATCAATAGGGCGCAGATTCTACAGAAAGGA
>NZ_WXWP01000072.1:0-11033 GCF_009904765.1 Vibrio sp. V39_P1S14PM300 | reverse complement strand
TCGTAAACACCTAGCCAATGCTATCCGTGCTCTGAGCATGGATGGTGTCCAAAAAGCGAACTCAGGCCACCCGGGCGCACCTATGGGTATGGCGGATATCGCTGAAGTGCTTTGGCGCAGTCACTTAAATCACAACCCACACAACCCGAATTGGGCCGACCGCGACCGCTTCGTGTTGTCAAACGGCCACGGCTCTATGCTGATTTACTCTCTGCTGCACCTGAGCGGTTACGAGCTGTCGATTGACGACCTGAAAAACTTCCGTCAGCTGCACTCTAAAACGCCGGGCCACCCTGAGTACGGCTATGCACCCGGCATTGAGACCACAACCGGTCCTCTGGGCCAGGGCATCACTAATGCGGTGGGCATGGCGATTGCGGAAAAAGCACTGGCGGCGCAGTTTAACAAACCTGGCCACGACATCGTTGACCACTTCACTTATGTGTTCATGGGCGATGGCTGTCTGATGGAAGGCATCTCGCACGAAGCCTGCTCACTGGCCGGCACTCTGGGTCTGGGCAAACTGATCGCCTTCTGGGATGACAACGGCATCTCGATCGACGGTCACGTGGAAGGCTGGTTCTCAGACGACACGCCAAAACGCTTTGAAGCGTACGGCTGGCACGTTATCCCGGCAGTAGACGGTCACGATTCCGAGGTGATCAACGCAGCGATCATCGCTGCAAAAGCGGATCCTCGTCCGACTCTGATCTGTACTAAGACCATCATTGGTTTCGGCTCGCCAAACAAAGCCGGCTCGCACGATTGTCACGGTGCTCCTCTGGGCGCAGACGAAATCAAAGCCGCACGTGAGTTCTTAGGCTGGAATCACGGCCCATTCGAAATCCCATCGGATGTGTACGCAGAGTGGGACGCGAAAGAAGCGGGCAAAGCGAAAGAAGCAGCATGGGATGACAAGTTCGCCGCTTACGCCGCCGCTTACCCAGCCGAAGCCGCAGAATATAAACGCCGTGTGAACGGTGACCTGCCAGCGGAATGGGAAGAAAAAGCAGCGCAAATTATTGCTGATCTTCAGGCTAACCCTGCCAATATCGCTTCCCGTAAAGCGTCACAAAACGCACTGGAAGCCTTCGGCGCTCTACTGCCTGAGTTCATGGGCGGCTCAGCTGACCTGGCCCCATCTAACCTGACCATGTGGTCTGGTTCGAAGTCTCTGGAAGCAGGCGACTTCTCTGGTAACTACATCCACTACGGCGTGCGTGAATTTGGTATGACGGCCATCATGAACGGTATCGCGCTGCACGGCGGTTTCGTGCCTTACGGCGCGACCTTCCTGATGTTCATGGAATACGCACGTAATGCCATGCGCATGGCGGCGCTGATGAAGATTCAGAACATTCAGGTGTACACACACGACTCGATTGGTCTGGGTGAAGACGGCCCGACTCACCAACCGGTTGAGCAAATGGCGTCGCTGCGTCTGACTCCAAACATGAGCACATGGCGTCCATGTGACCAGGTAGAATCTGCGGTCGCCTGGAAACTGGCGATTGAGCGTAAAGACGCGCCAACTGCGCTGATCTTCTCTCGTCAGAACCTGGCGCAGCAAGCGCGTGATGCTGAGCAAGTGGCCAACATCGCCAAAGGTGCTTACATCCTGAAAGATTGCGCAGGCAAGCCTGAGCTGATTCTGATTGCGACTGGTTCGGAAGTGGAACTGGCAGTCGAAGCCGCAGCGCAACTCAGCGCCGAAGGCAAGCAAGTTCGCGTGGTCTCCATGCCATCAACGGATGCCTTCGACAAACAAGACGCAGCTTACCGTGAAGCAGTACTGCCATCAGACGTCACAGCACGCATCGCTATTGAAGCGGGTATCGCAGACTTCTGGTACAAGTATGTCGGCTTTGACGGTCGCATCATCGGCATGACCAGCTTCGGCGAATCTGCACCGGCAGGTGAGCTGTTCAAGATGTTTGGCTTCACCGCAGAAAACGTTGTCGATACGGCAAAGGAGCTGCTGGCGTAATCCGGTGACAAACACCATCATTGTCTAGAGGGCCAGTCGGCCCTCTTTTTTTTGCGTAAGTTTTTCCCATCGGTGTGAAATTCTTACCGCTTCGGATTTTAGATTTGTTTACTGATTTTTCTATATTACTGATTTTTAATGGTTAGTTTTGTTGGCACGGCTTTCGCTACCTTGTATTCAACCTCTTCTATCACTAAGGAGCGTATGATGAAAAAGCGTATTCAAAAAGTATTGATCCCGATGCTAACTCTGATGCTGAGTGCTGGTCTGGTCGCGTGCAGCGACGACAACAGCGCCGAAGATGTCGGTGAGAAAATCGATCAGGCGGTGACGGACACCGGCAATGCCATCGAAGACAGTTGTGAAAACCTCAAAGAATCGGCCAACGCGCAAGACACGGATTGTTAAATATCCTGTGTGACTGGGCTCCCGCTATACTCAATACGTCTGGCGGGAGTGAATCTGATGGCAAAATGAGGTGAAGAATGCGGGTTGCAACGTATTACATGATGGGCTGTTTTGGCGCCTTAATTCTGAGTCTGCTTAGCCTTTGGTGGGGATTTAGCCTGATGATGCTTTGGACGGCGTTGTCACTGGCGCTGGTGGCGTTGGCGTATTACAAAAACAATGGACGTATCTTTCGTAAAAACAGTGACGGCCGAATTCCAAAAGGGGTGCGGGTATTGTTTTGGCCGTTTATGTTGGGGGTGTATGCGTACAATTATCTGGTGCGATCGCGCTCTTCTACGCCCAGCATTCAGCAAATCGAACCCGGGCTTTACCTTGCAGCGCGCCTGACTCCCGCAGATGTTGAGGCGTTGCATCAGTATGAAGTCAAAGCCGTACTGGATGTGACGGCCGAATTTGAAAGCCTCAATATGTCTTTGATGGGCGAGGGGATCGATTACCTCAACGTACCGGTCCTCGACCACGCCTACCCGGAATTTTCCACCTTGCTTCAGGCGGTGCGTTGGATCGAAGCTCAGCGCAAAAAACAACGCGCCGTGGTGGTGCACTGTGCGCTGGGTCGCGGCCGATCTGTGATGGTCATGGCCGCCTACTTGCTGGCTCGGTCACCGCAAAGCAGCATTGAGGAAGTGATGCAGCAGATCCAGTCGATCCGTCGCAGGGCACGGCTGAACTCAACGCAGTACCGGGCTCTGGAGCGTTACATTGCCAACCAGGAGTTTGGTCTGAGTAAACCCAAAGCGTGGCTGATTGCCAACCCGGTCTCCGGCGGCGGTAAATGGCCAGCGAACAAAGAGGGCATCATCGTAGCGTTGTCTCCGTATTTCTCTCTGGCGGTGCAAGAAACCAGTGAGCAAGTCTCGGCGGCACAACTGGCCCGTCAGGCTTTACAAGCCAAGCCGGATCTGGTGATCGCTGCCGGGGGCGATGGTACGGTTAACGAGGTGGCGGCCGAGTTGGTCGGCACCTCGGTACGCTTTGGGATTCTGCCGCTTGGCACCGCCAACGCTTTATGTCACGCGATGTGGGGAATTCGTTCCAAACTGACGCCTCTGGCCACCGCCTGCGAAGCCATTATTCATGGCGATACCCGCATGATTGACGTCGCGACCTGTAATCAGCGGATTGCGTTATTGATTGTCGCGGTCGGCTTTGAGCAGCAGATGATAGAGTTTGCCAATCGGGAAGCGAAGAACAGCGATGGTCAGGTGGCGTATCTGAAAGGCTTTTTAAATGCGGTGACGAATGGCGACAGCATTACGCTCAAGGTCCGCTTTGATCAGGAAGAAGAGCAGACATTAGAGACACAGAGCATCGTGATCGCCAATGCTGCGCCGTTCAGTACCTTGCTGGCGCAAGGCAGTGGCGAGCCGGACATCAACGACGGTAAGCTGGACGTCACCTGGATCCCCAAAGCCGAATTGCCGGGCATGCACGTTCTGTCACTCACCGAACTGGCTGTAGCGGGGGTAACGTCGGAAAAATTGGGCAGTTTCACTGAGCACCGCCAGGTGGAATCGGTGCGCATTCAGCATCCTGACGGCCTCAAGTATGTGATTGATGGTGAACTGTTTGAGAGCCGTGTGCTTGATATTGCGGTGCGCCCGGACGCACTAAAAATCATGTCGCCCAGAGCACCGCAAAGCGGCGAGATCACCCTTTAACTTTTGGCCTGATAGCGTTCCAGTTTGTTGTACAGGGTTTTGACACTGATACCGAGATCGGACGCGGTCTCGGTTTTATTGCCTTGATTTTCTTGCAAGGTATTGAAAATGGCTGCTTTTTCAATCTCTTCCAGTGCGACGCCAGCAGGAATCGCGGCTTCCAGCCTCGACGGCGATTGCAGTGGCGGTGCATCGAACACCAGATGGTGTGACTCAATCTGTTGATCCGCCAGTATGTACGCCCGTTCAATACAGTGTTTCAGCTCACGGACATTCCCCGGCCAGTCGTGCGTTGCCAGCGCGTCAATGGCTTGAGGCGAGATGGCTTTACTTTGCTGCTCTTCGGCATTACGGTGGGCGAGAAAATGCTGCGCCAGACCGCTGATGTCATCGCCCCGCTCACGCAGTGGTGGTACATGGATTGGAAAATGCGCCAGGCGAAAATACAGATCTTCGCGAAAGCGTCCCTCTTCGATCGCTTGCTGAGGATCGCGGTTAGTGGCCGCCACGACCCGGACATTGGCGCGACAGCTTTGTTGGCTGCCCACCGGGCGGTATTCCCCGCTTTCCAGCACGCGCAACAGCTTGACCTGATGCTCCAGCGGCATTTCGGTCACCTCATCGAGAAACAACGTACCGCCTTCGGCCTGACGAAAAACACCCGCGTGGGTTTTGTTGGCGCCGGTGAAGGCGCCTTTTTCGTGTCCGAACAGCTCACTGTCCACCAACTCCGGGCTGATCGCTCCGCAGTTGATGGCGATAAAAGGCTGCTGAGTTCGCGCGCTGGCAAGGTGAAGAGTATTGGCCACCAGTTCCTTACCCGCACCGCTTTCACCGACGATCAGCACGTTGGATTCGGTTTTCGCTACCCGGCGTAGTGTGCGATACAGGGTGTGCATTTCACGGGACGATCCGACCAGCAGACCAAATTGATCCAGCGGACTGGCCTGAACTGCGGCCGTTGGCGGACCAGATTGATGCTGTTCAAAGTGGCGGGCTATGTCGCTCAGGGTATCATGCAGTAGTTCGTGATTGAGTGGGTGGCGAAAGTGGAACACACTGCCGCTCAACATTAATTGATCAATGTGCGGATTGGGAGTGCCGTCGCTGAGCAGGATCACGTCGGTGTCGGTGACTACGTGGGAGGCGGCCAACTCGGTCAGTTCATTGGCCGAGAAATAACGGGTATCCAGTAGCGCCACGTCGATATCAGCCTGCTCAAGCTGACTCAGCCAGTGTGTCTGGCCGTTTGCCTCGATAAGGGAAAATTGCGACAACACGCCGCTGCGGGTCAGAGATTCAACATGCTGAGGATCGGAGAGTAACACGAACAAAGTAGGCAGAGACATGCACGGTTCCTTTGCGGTGAATGAATCTTCACTGTATGTAATCGGATGCATTCTCTCAAGCGGCGCGCTGTGTTTTTAACCGCAGTTTTACGTATAAGTTGGTATGAAGATTGTTTGTCATTTCAGAGTGAGAGAAATAACAGCCAGGAGGTGGAAGTGACTCAGGAGAACGAAAGCGTTGTTTCACTGGCCGATGCTCATCAAGTGCGCTTGGTCATGGCGTGGTTGCAGGCCAGTCTCAACCACGCCAGAGTGCAGTGGCACGCTACCACGCACAACCACAGTCTGCAGCGCTCATTGGCGAGGCTGATGAGCCTGAAGCGTCAGGCCATCCGTGCGCTGGGCAAAGAGTTGGGAGGCTGCCAGCCAGTGTATCTGGTGACGCCGCACACACCGTCACACCGCGAGGGAATGCCGGCGTTGATGGAACAAAACCGGCTACTGATTCGCCGTGCGCGTCAGGTCAGTAAAACCTTGCAAGATAAGAAACTGATTCACTTGGTGTCGTATTGGATTGCGGCGTTGCAGATGGAAGTGGAAACCGCAGCACTGACTTGGCGACGTTTGCGCTGAGCGCGTATAAAAGTTACCTCCGGACAGGAATTTTTTTCATAGCGCGGCGAGCAATGTGGTTTAAGTTTTGTTTTAAGTTGTTGACTTATAATGCATTTATTGATTGGCACACCTTTGGCATAGATACAAATGAACATTTTATATTTGTATGACCAGACCAGAGGAGACGAACATGAAATTTTCAACGTTAACTCAAGCGCTTATTCTGACTCTTGGCGTGAGTGCCTTCAGTGCCAGCGCGGCGGACAGCAATCAGTGGAAAGATAGTGCGCAGGATGGCTGGATCGACGGTAAAGCCGAGGCGACGCTGCTGTTTAATGGCAATCTGAACAGCTTTGATATCAATACCGATGTGAAACAAGGGGTGGTGTATCTGACCGGTAATGTGGACAGTGATGTCGACAAACGCCTGGCCGGTGAGCTGGTGCGCAACATAGATGGGGTAAAAAAGGTCGACAACCAACTGACGGTAATGGATGAGAAGCAGCAGAGCAGTGATCTGAAACAGGATCTGGTGGACTCAAAAATTGCCACCGTAGTCAAAACTTCCTTGTTGCTCGAGCCGGATGTGAACGGTTCGGACATCAATGTTGATGTTGAGCAGGGTGTGGTTACCCTCAAAGGGGAAGTGGAATCGGACGCTATGCGTCAGCTCGCATTGCTGCTGGCGAAGCATACCGATGACGTGAAAAAGGTCGATGATCAGCTCAACGTGGTCACCCAGTAATCATTCCAATCGTTGCCGCAGCACACGCTGCGGACACAACACGAAAGGCGCTCTTAGAGCGCCTTTTTTATGCGCGTTACCCTTTGCACCAGCACAGCGGAACCTGCTGTTGTAGGGCGTCCAGTAACACCGACAGACGCAATGGGTGGCGACCTGCCGGGGTATAGCAGGTGATAGCGACCGGTTCGGACAACCAGCTGTCGAGACAAGGAACGATGCGTCCCGGATGGTGGCGCTGGTAACCCTGCACGGTCCAGGTAGGCAGCAGGCCAATCCCGTGTCCGTTGGCGATCGCATCAATCTGCAACGCCACGTTGTCGCTGTGCAGGCGGCTGGAGAGCGGCTCGAGCTTAAACTCGCCGTGCTCACTGTGGTGAAGCGTCAACTCACGTTCGCGCAGGCAACCGAAATCGATCCATGGGTGACGATGCAATTCCTGAGGAGACGTCAACTGGCCATGCTGACGCAGATACTCCGGCGATGCGTAAGGCGCATAGCGCCAGTAACCCAGTGTTTCTTCGCGCCATTCGAGTGAGGGGCAAGGCCCGACCCACAGCACCAGATCCGGCTCATTATGGGTGCTGTTTACATCGCTGCTCAAGCGGATTTTGACGTCCGGATTCTCACTCAGGAACTGATTGAGTACGCCACTGAGCCAACTGCGCACTAAAGCGGCGTGACACACGATGTGCAGTTGTCCGGAGATTTTGTTGTTCAACCCCTGCAGCGCATCCTGACTCTCATCGGCCAGCTCCAGCATCTGCCGGCTGTAACGGGCGAAGATTTTGCCGGCTTTGGTCAGTACCAGCCGGTTGCCTTGCCGGGCGGTCAATGCCTGACCGACGTCTTCTTCTAATTGCGCCAAACGGCGGCTGATGGTCGATTTCGGTTGATTCAGAGCTTTGGCTGCCGACGTCAGACTTTTGTGCTGGTTGAGCGCATCAAAAGCCCGGATAGCCGCGAGGTCATGCATCTTTTACTCCTCATGCTGTGCAGTGACCAAGTTCCATTTATGGGAAGAGTCATTCCATAACTCTGTCTATGCATCGCTGTCTATTTGTGAATAATCGTTTCGAAAATAATAATCATTATCAATAATGGAGTTCAAGATGTCCACTATTAAACTGCCGGCCGCAGGTTCTGCCGGCATGTTGGCTCTGTTGGCCATTCCTCAGGTCCACGCCGATTCTGCAACCAAACCCGAAACTGTGGTGGTAACCGCTTCCGGTTTCGAACAAAGTCAGGCCGATGCTCCGGCCAGTATCAGCGTGGTAACGCGCGAAGAGCTTGAGTCCCGTTACTACCGTGATATTACCGACGCACTGAAGAGCGTGCCGGGTGTGGTGGTGACTGGCGGTGGAGATACCACTGACATCAGCATCCGCGGGATGGGGTCGAAATACACCCTGATCCTGGTGGACGGCAAACGTCAGAGTACCCGCGAAACGCGTCCGAACAGCGACGGCCCGGGTATTGAGCAGGGGTGGCTGCCACCGTTGCAGGCGATTGAACGTATCGAAGTCATCCGTGGCCCGATGTCGACACTCTACGGTTCGGACGCGATCGGTGGTGTGATCAACATTATTACGCGCAAAGACAGCCAAAGCTGGAACGGTAATATCCAGCTCGGAACGGTGATCCAGGAAGACCGCAAATCGGGTAACGAACAGAGCGCTAATTTCTATTTGAACGGCCCGCTTTCTGACGCTCTGTCGCTGCAAGTTTACGGCCAGTATACCCAGCGTAACGAGGACGATATTCCTCACGGCTATGAAGACAAAAGCCTGCAGAGCCTGACGTCGAAACTGACTTATCATTTGAATGACCGTCATTCGTTCCAGTTAGAAGGCGGGACGTCGGCGCAGGATCGCCGCGGCAATGTGGGTCATTCGGTTCCGACCAGCGGTTGTCGCGGTGAGTGTGAAGACAGCGAAAATGAATACCGTCGTAACTATGTGGCTCTGAGCCACAGCGGTGACTGGCAGGAATGGGGGTATTCGGAAACTTACCTGCAGCGTGAAGACAGCCGCAATAAGTCGCGTAAGATGGAGATTGAGAACACCACCTTTAAATCCAGCCTGGTGACGACCCTGTCATCCCATGTGCTGACGACCGGTATCGAAGCCACGCACGCTAAACTCAATGATGAGACTTCAAATGAAGCATCCAGCCAGTCGAAAATTTCGAACAGCCAGTGGGCGTTGTTTGTGGAAGACGAGTGGACCATCATTGATCCGTTCAGTCTGACGTTAGGCGGACGTGTCGATCATGATGAAAACTACGGCACGCACTTTAGTCCGCGTGCATACGGTGTGTGGAGTATCGATTCTGACTGGACGCTCAAGGGTGGCGTAGCGACCGGTTTCCGTTCACCGCAGCTGCGTGAAATAGCACCAGGCTGGGCGCAGGTCAGCCGTGGCGGCAACATTTACGGTAACCCGGATCTGGAGCCGGAAAAATCGATCAACAAAGAGATCAGCCTGATGTATCAGGGGGAATACGGGATTGATGCGTCACTGACCTTGTTCCACAACGACTTCAAAGACAAGATCACTCGCGTGGTATGTCCGGCATCGGTCTGTACCGACGGCGCCAACGAGTGGGGCTCGGATCCAACTTACCGCATCAACGTGGATGAAGCGGTGACACAAGGGGTGGAAGCGACGTTTGCGATGCCACTGACGGAGACGGTTTATCTGAGCACCAGCTACACCTACACCGATTCTGAACAGAAAACCGGTGAATACAAAGGTCAGCCACTGCAACAACTGCCGAAGCACCTGTTCAATGCCGATCTGAGCTGGCAGGCGACCGCCAAGCTGGAGAGCTGGGCGAAGCTGACCTACCGTGGCAAAGAGATGGATCCGACCACCGGACCCTCGTCGGGTAGCCTGATTGAGCCGGCGTACACGTTTGTGGATACCGGTGTGACGTACCGTCTGACGCACAACACCACGTTGAAAGCGGCGATCTACAACCTGTTTGATGAAGAGATCAGCTACGAAGAGTACGGGTACATTGAAGATGGCCGTCGTTACTGGCTGGGTCTGGATGTCGCGTTCTGAGCACTGAGGCTCGATCACGGAACTGAACACAGGCCGGAATGTATTCCGGCCTGTTTTGCGTTGGTCTGTTCACTCATTCAACGGATGCGCTTTGGTCTGGTATCGGTTAGTATCTGGGGCACGAAAATGATGTAGAGCGATGGAAGTGATGCTGAAAATAGCGATCAATGGATTTGGGCGCATCGGTCGCAACGTGTTGCGTGCGGTGTACGAAAGCGGTAAGAGTCAGCAGATAAAAGTGGTCGCCGTGAATGAACTGGCGCAACCCGACGCGATGGCGCATCTGCTTCAGTATGACACCAGCCACGGCCGTTTCGGCAAGAAAATTTCCAATGATCAGGAACACATCTATGTTCATCATGACAGTGGTGAATTCGATTCGATCCGCATTCTGCACCTGAGCGATATTGAACTGTTGCCGTGGCGTGATCTTGACGTCGACATTGTCCTCGACTGTACCGGCGTCTTCGGCGCTCAAGTGGATGGTCAGGCCCATATTGCCGCTGGTGCGCGTAAGGTGTTGTTTTCCCATCCGGGCGCCAGCGATCTCGACAACACCATTATCTATGGGGTGAACCACGATACGCTGCAAGCGACGCACAAAGTGGTGTCCGCTGGATCTTGTACCACCAACTGCATTGTCCCCATCATCAAAGCGCTCGATGACGCGTTTGGCATTGATTCCGGGACCATCACCACGATTCACTCGTCCATGAATGATCAGCAGGTCATTGATGCATACCATACCGACTTACGCCGTACCCGGGCAGCCAGCCAGTCCATTATTCCTGTAGACACCAAGTTGCATAAAGGAATTGAAAGAATCTTCCCGAAATTTTCCAACAAGTTTGAGGCTATTTCGGTGCGGGTGCCCACAGTCAATGTCACTGCCATGGATTTAAGCGTCACAATTAATACAAATGTGAAAGTTAATGACGTAAATCAAACCATAGTTGACGCTTCTCAGTGTACATTACACGGCATTGTTGACTATACTGAAGCTCCGCTCGTTTCCATCGATTTTAACCATGATCCGCACAGCGCGATCGTCGACGGTACCCAGACCCGGGTCAGTAATGGCCGACTG
Source organism: Vibrio sp. V39_P1S14PM300 (assembly GCF_009904765.1). Lineage (NCBI taxonomy): Bacteria > Pseudomonadati > Pseudomonadota > Gammaproteobacteria > Vibrionales > Vibrionaceae > Vibrio > Vibrio sp. V39_P1S14PM300. The sequence goes on along the minus strand of NZ_WXWP01000072.1, from coordinate 113 downwards.
GTGAAAATGCTGGTCTGGTGTGATAACGAATGGGGCTTTGCGAACCGCATGCTGGACACAGCGCTCGCAATGCAGGCCTCAGAAAATCCGAGTGACTGAGGCGTGGAGAAATA